>DASPLZ010000376.1:0-2798 GCA_035627295.1 Phenylobacterium sp.
GCAGCCTGGCGCACGGGGCCGACGATCTCTTCGTGCTGGACCTGGCGACCCGGCGGGAACGGGCGCTCACCGACGACGGCTGGAAGGCCGCCGGCTTCACCTGGTCGGCGGACAGCCGGCACATCTTCTTCTCCTCGAACCGCGGCGGCGCCTTCGGGCTCTGGACGGTGGACACCCACGCCGGCGGGCCGCCCCGGCAGGTCAGCACCGGCCTCGGCGGGGTCACCTTCTCGCGGATGTCGAGCGACGCCCAGAACCGGCTGGCGGTGGAGATTCCGCACGGACGGGTCACCCTGAGCCGCCTGGGTCCGTCCGGCGGCGCGACCGATATCGCCAGCTCGGCCGATTCGCTTTGGGACCCGGCCGTGGGACCGGACGGCGCGGTGGCCTATATCGCCGGCGCCTCAGGCGCGCCCGAGGTCTGGGTCGCCGAGCCGGACGGCCGGATCTCGCGGCTGACCTCCCTGGTCGCCAGCCTCCTGTCGCGGCCCGCCTGGTCGGTGGACGGCCAGACCATCGCCTTCCTCGGCGTGAAGGGCCGCCAGCCGCAGATCTACACCGTGCGTCGCGACGGCTCGCAGCTGCGCGCCGTCACCTCGGACACCACCGACAAATACGATCCGGCGATGATGGCCGACGGGCGCATCGCCTATATCGAGCGCGGCCCCTCCGGCTGGCGGGCGATGAGCGTCGCGCCGGGCGCGGCGCCCCAGCCCCTGCCGGGCGGCGACGGATGGCGGTCCCTGCGCGCCGGACCGGACGGGCGGCTCTACGGGACGCGCAATGGGGGCAACACCGTGCTGGCCCTGGGCGCGCCGCGCGCGGTGGCCGACGTGACCGGCGCGGACAACTGGGCGGTGGGCCCGGCCGGCGTCTATTTCGTGCGCCAGCGGCCGGAGCGGCGCGGCTGGGCGATCTGGCTGCAGCCGTGGAGCGGGCCGGCGCGTGAGGCGGCCGACTTCCCCGACGCGGCCCACTCCCTGGCGGTCGACCCGGACGGGGCGCTCTACATCACCCAGGTGCGGGACGATCAGATCGACCTGGGCCTGCTTTCCCTGACCCAGGGCCGCTGACGCCACGTCCGGGCTCGACCCGGGGCTGCGGATCGGGAACAAGGCGTCAAGAAGAAGAACCTTGGGGATGCCTGTGACCGAAGCCTTGGCCGACGGCGCGCTCGCGCCGCCCCAGCCCCGCATGATCGAGCTGCCGGCGCGCGGCGGGGCGATGGCGCTCCACCAATGGGGCCTCGCCGACCGGCCCATCGACATCCTCTGGTCGCACGCCAACGGCTTCAACGCCTGGACCTATCGCAGCCTGCTGGCGCCGCTGGGCGAGCGGTTCCGCGTCGCGGCCATCGACCTGCGCGGCCACGGCGCCACCCGCCTGCCGACCGACATGGAGGGTCGCACCAGCTGGTACGGCCTGCGCGACGACCTGCTGGCGCTGCTGGAAGCGCTGGACCAGCCGCCGATGGTGCTCGCCGGGCACTCCATGGGCGGGGCGACCAGCCTGATGGCGGCGGCCGAGGCGCCCGGGCGGGTGAAGGCGCTGGGCCTCTTCGACCCGGTGATCATGTCGCAGGACGTGATCCGGCGGGCCAATCCGTCCGAGTTCGCCGAGTCGCCGCTGGCGGTGGGCGCCCGGCGGCGGCGGGCGGTGTTCGAGAGCCGCGAGGCGGTGCTGGCGGCCTATACCGGCCGCGGCGCCTTCCGCACCTGGCCGCAGGAGATGGTCGCCGACTATGTGGCCGGCGGATTCAAGGATACGGCCGACGGCCAGGTGGAGCTCGCCTGCACCCCGGCCTGGGAGGCCTCCAACTTCACCTCCCATCAGCACGACACCGCCGGCGCCTTCGCGCGCACCCGCTGCCCGGTCGAGGTGTGGCGCGCCGAGGAAGGCTCCACCTGCCGCTTCGAGCCCGATGCGGACGGCGGGCGCATCCGCCTCGAAACCGTGCCGGGGACCACCCACTTCCTGCCGATGGAACGCCGCGAACTGGTGCGCGAGCGGCTGACGGCGCTGGCGGGGTGACGAACCAAATCCTCCCCCATGTAGCGCAGCGGAATGGGGGAGGGGGACCGCGAAGCGGTGGAGGGGGCGAGGTTCTGCACTGAGGTTCAGTGCGTGGTTCGAGACGCGGACCTGAGGGTCCGCTCCTCACCATGACTAAGTCTGTGCTGATTCGTCATCCTGAGGAGCCCGCGCAGCGGGCGTCTCGAAGGACGCAGGGCGGATCGGCCGGCGCCAAGTCGCGCCCCCTCCACCGCTTCGCGGTCCCCCTCCCCCTCTTTGCGGGGGAGGATTTGGCGCGCGCTGGCCGGTTAGCGGAACGGCGGCTCGTCGAAGCTGCGAAGCTTGCGCGAATGCAGGCGCGAGCCGCCGGCGGCCAGCAGGCTCAGTGTCTCCAGCCCGATCTGCAGGTGCTGGCCGATGGCGCGCTCGTAGAAGGCGTTGGCCTGGCCAGGCAGCTTGATCTCGCCGTGCAGCGGCTTGTCGGAGACGCAGAGCAGCGTGCCGTAGGGGACTCGGAAGCGATAGCCCTGGGCGGCGACGGTGGCAGACTCCATGTCGATCGCCACCGCCCGCGACTGATTGAAGCGAAGCGCCGACAGCGTGTAGCGAAGCTCCCAGTTGCGGTCATCGGTGGTGACGACGGTGCCGGTGCGAAGCCGCTTCTTGACGCTGTCCTCGTCCTCGCCGGTGACGGTCAGCGCGGCCTCGAACAGCGCCTTCTGGACCTCGGCGATCGCCGGCAGCGGAATCTCGGGCGGAAGCACGTCGTCGAGCAGATGGTCGTC
>DASPLZ010000377.1:0-2373 GCA_035627295.1 Phenylobacterium sp.
TTCGGCGTTCAGGTCATGTCGATCGGCTTCCTCATCAACCCCGACGAAGCGATGATCTGGCGCGGCCCGATGGCGACGCAGGCGCTGGAGCAGCTGCTGCGCCAGACCAACTGGCGCGACATCGACTACCTGGTGATCGACCTCCCGCCCGGCACCGGCGACATCCAGCTCACGCTGAGCCAGAAGGTGCCGCTCACCGGCGCGGTGATCGTCACCACGCCGCAGGACATCGCGCTGCTCGACGCCCGCAAGGGCCTCAAGATGTTCGAGAAGGTCGGCGTGCCGATCCTCGGCGTGGTCGAGAACATGGCGGTGCACGTGTGCTCGAACTGCGGCCACACCGAGCACATCTTCGGCGCCGAGGGCGGCAAGCGCATGAGCGCCGAGTACGGCGTCGACTACCTCGGTGGCCTGCCGCTCGCCCTCAGCATCCGCGAGCAGGCCGACGCCGGCCACCCCACCGTGGTGAGCGAGCCCGACGGCGAGATCGCCGCGATCTACCGGACCGTCGCGCGCAAGATCGCGGTCAAGATCGCCGAGAAGGCCAAGGACTACTCGGCCAAGTTCCCCACCATCACGATTTCCAAGACCACCTGAGATGACGCGATGAGCCCCGCCGATCGGGGCCCCGGGCCCGAGGCCAAGGACGCGGCGGCCGCCGCCGCGGCGGCGGGCCGCGTGCCGGCGCCGGACGCGGCCGGCGCGGCGGCGGCGACGCCCGATGCGGCACGGGAAGTTCAGGACGCACCGGCCGCCGGCGCCGCGGCGCATCCGTGCTGCACGGTGGCCGTGGTCATCGAGCGCGAGGCGCATCCCAACCGCTGGGAGGACTGGCGCTTCCGCATCGCCGAGGTGCTGCCCGACGACGGCGCGTTCGGCAGCGAGCCGCGCCTGCTGCGCGACGACGGCCGGCTCGCCCGCTTCCTGCATCCCGGCCTGGCGGTGACGCTGTTCCGCGACGAGGGCGAGGGCTACTACCTCAACCTGACCTCCGGCGCGCCGGTCTGGTTCGTCACCTGGCGGGTGTCCGACGAGGACCCGTCGCGCGCCTGGCCGGAGGCGGTCACGCTGTCCTACAACGAGGCCGCCCGCTGGCTCGATGCGCAGGAGCGGGTCGACAACCTGCCGCTGCCGCCCGAGATGCAGGCCTGGCTGGCCACCTTCACCGACGCGCACTACCGCCCCGAGCCGAAGCAGCGGCGGCGACCGCCGTCCTTCCTGCCGCCCGAGCAGCGCGGCTGAGGCACCCACACGATGAGCGACGACGGCTTCCTTTCCCGCTGGGCCCGCCGCAAGGCGGAGGTGCGCGCCGGCCGGCCGGTGACGGAGGCGCCGCAGCCGCCGGACGCGGCGGCGCCGACGCAGGACGAGGCGGCGCGCGGGCCGGCTGGGGGCGCGACGTCGGGGGCAGGGCCGGCGCCCACCGGGTTGATGCCGCCCGCCTCTTCCGCCGTGATGCCGGGCGCGACGGGGTCGGGTGGCGCCGGCGTGCCCCCCGGCGTCTCGGTCCCGTCTCCCGGCCACCCCGGCGTGCCCCCCGCCGCGCCGTCCACGCCGCCCGCCGACGAGCCGCCGCCCACCCTGGAGGAGGCCGCCCGGCTGGCGCCGGGCGCCGACGTCTCGCGCTTCGTGCGCCGCGGGGTCGACGCGTCGGTGCAGCGCACGGCGCTGAAGCGGCTGTTCGCCGACCCGCACTTCAACATCATGGACGGGCTCGACGTCTACATCGACGACTACGGCAAGCCCGACCCGATCCCCGAGGCGATGCTGCGGCAGATGAACCAGTCGCGATTCCTCGGATTGTTCGAGGACACACAAACGGCGCAGACTGGCGACCCGGCCATCCCGACCGGCGCTCCCGAGCGCAGCGACACCGCTCCCGGCACCTCGGACACGGAAACCGCTCAGAACATCCACGAGGCCCAGGACCCCGCTCGAGACATTCCCCAGGACCTCCCCGCCCCGTCTTCCCCTGCCCACGACGCCCCCGCCCCGGACGCCGTGGCGACCCACCCGGCCGCCACGCAGCCCACCGCCCATGAAGACCCTGATCTGCAACTGCAACCGGACGATCCCGCTGGACGGACCGGCCCTGAAGAGCGCGCTGGGACCGGACGCGCCTGAGGGCGTCGACGTCGTCCACACCCTGCTGTGCCGCCGCGAGGCGGCCGCCTTCCAGCGCGCCGCCAAGTCGGGCGAGGACCTGGTGGTGGCCTGCACCCAGGAGCAGCGCCTGTTCCTCGAGCTCAACGACGCGACCGAGGGCGCGCCGGGGCCGCAGGAGCGGCCGATCCGCTTCGTCAACATCCGCGAGAGCGCCGGCTGGTCGGCCGAGGGCAAGCAGGCCACGCCCAAGATCGCGGCGCTGCTCGC
>DASPLZ010000378.1:0-10192 GCA_035627295.1 Phenylobacterium sp.
GCGCTGCTGATGGAGATCCGCGACCTCCTGAAGTCGCAGGCCGCGCCGGCGCCGAAACCGGCCGCGGCGACGGCTGCAAAGGCGCCGGCGACGCGCAAGCCCCCTGCCAAGAAGACTTAGCGTCCTTCTCCCCTTGCGGGAGAAGGAACTCGTTGCCTCGCCCAGGGTCTGCGCCTAAGCCCCGCCCATGCCGGTGCGCGCCAAGATCTGCGGCCTGACGACCGAGCCTGCGGTGGCCGCGGCGCTCGCGGGCGGCGCCTCGCACCTGGGCTTCATGGTGTTCGACAAGAGCCCCCGGAACATCGCGCCCGAGCAGGCCGAAGTCCTGGCGCGGCCCGCGCGCGGCAAGGCGCAGGTGGTGGCCGTGCTGGTAGATCCCAGCGATGCGCTGGTCGACCAGGTCGCCCGAGTCCTGCGGCCCGACCTCATCCAGCTGCACGGCCGCGAGCCGCCGGGCCGAGCGCGCGAGATCGCCGAGCGGGCGGGCGCGGGCGTCGTCAAGGTGATCCCCGTCGGGGAGGCCGGCGATATCGACAACGCCGCCGCCTACGAAGGCCTCGTCGAGCACCTGATGTTCGAGACCAAGCCGCCCAAGGACGCCGATCGCCCTGGCGGCCACGGCGTCGCCTTCGACTGGACCCTGCTCGCCGGTCGCCGCTTCCAGCGCCCGTGGATGCTGGCGGGCGGGCTCGATCCGTGGAATGTGGCTGAGGCGGTCGCGGCCTCGGGGGCGCCCCTGGTGGACGTTTCCTCTGGCGTCGAGCGCGGTCCCGGCCTAAAGGACCCGGCCTTGATTTCGGCGTTCCTCGACGCCGTCCGGCGCGCCTGAGACCTGATCCAGCCCTCGTGAACAAGCCGCTTCCCAACGACTATTCGGCATGGCCGGACGCCAATGGGCGGTTCGGCGAGTTCGGCGGCCGCTATGTGGCCGAGACGCTGATGCCGCTGGTGCTGGACCTCGGCGAGGCCTATGCGGCGGCCAAGGCGGACGAGGGCTTCAAGGCCGAGCTCGCCTCCCTGCGCACCCACTACATCGGCCGCCCGAGCGCGCTCTACTTCGCCGAGCGGCTGACCGAGGCCTATGGAGGGGCGAAGATCTACCTCAAGCGCGAGGAGCTGAACCACACCGGTTCGCATAAGATCAACAACGCCGTCGGCCAGATCCTGCTCGCGCGCCGCATGGGCAAGACCCGCATCATCGCCGAGACCGGCGCCGGCCAGCATGGCGTCGCCACCGCCACCGTCTGCGCCCGCTTCGGCCTGCCTTGCGTGGTCTACATGGGCGCGACCGACGTGGAGCGGCAAAAGCCCAACGTCTTCCGCATGAACCTCCTGGGCGCCGAAGTGCGCCCCGTCACCTCCGGTACGGCGACCCTGAAGGACGCCATGAACGAGGCGATGCGCGACTGGGTGACCAACGTCGCCGACACCTACTACCTGATCGGCACCGCCGCCGGCCCGCACCCCTATCCGGCCATGGTCCGCGACTTCCAGGCGGTGATCGGGCAGGAGACCCGCGAGCAGATCCTCGCCGCCGAGGGCCGCCTGCCGGACGCGGTGGTGGCCTGCATCGGCGGCGGCTCCAACGCCATCGGCATGTTCCACCCCTTCTTGCACGACGACGGTGTGCGGCTGATCGGCGTCGAGGCCGCCGGCCACGGCATCGAGACCGGCGCCCATGCCGCCTCCCTGACCGGCGGACGGCCGGGCGTGCTGCACGGCAACCGCACCTACCTGTTGCAGGACGACGACGGCCAGATCCTCGACGCCCACTCGATCTCGGCCGGGCTCGACTACCCCGGGATCGGGCCGGAGCATTCCTTCCTGCACGACGTCGGCCGCGCGGAATACATCTCGGCGACCGACCAGGAGGCCCTGGCCGCCTTCCAGCAGTGCGCCGAGCTGGAGGGCATCATCCCCGCCCTGGAGCCGGCCCATGCGCTCGCCCGCCTGCCGCAGATCGCCCGCGAGGTCGGAAAGGACGGCGTGGTGGTGCTCTTGATGTCCGGCCGCGGCGACAAGGACGTGAACGCCGTCGCCGAACACCTGGGGCGCAAGATTTGAGCACAGCCCGGATCGATGCGCGCTTCGCCCGGCTGCGCGAGGAAGGCCGCGCCGGCTTCGTGGCCTATGTCATGGCCGGCGATCCGGACGCCGAGACCGCGCTCGCCATCCTGCGCGGCCTGCCCGGCGCGGGCGCGGACCTGATCGAGGTGGGCTTTCCCTTCTCCGACCCGATGGCCGAAGGCCCGCCGGTGCAGCGCGCCGCCCAGCGGGGGCTGAAGGCCGGCATGACGCTGAAAGGCACGCTGGAGCTGATCCGCCGCTTCCGGGAGGGCGATGCGGACACGCCGGTGATCCTGATGGGCTATCTGAACCCGCTGGAGACCTGGGGCCTCGAGGCCTTCGCCCGCGACGCAGCGGCGGCCGGGGTCGACGGCCTGATCATCGTCGATTGCCCGCCGGAGGAGGCCGCCCCGCTGGTTGCGGCCCTGGAGGCGGCGGACCTGTCGCTGATCCGCCTGGCGACCCCGACCACGGACGACCGGCGCCTGCCGGCGGTCGTCAAGGGCACCTCGGGCTTCGTCTATTACGTCTCGGTCGCCGGGGTGACCGGGGTGAAGGAGGCCGACGCGGCGGCCGTCGCCCCCGCCGTGGCGCGGGTGAAGGCGGCCTCCGGCCTGCCGGTGGCCGTCGGCTTCGGCATCAAGACCCCCGAGCGGGCCGCCGAGGTGGCGCGGGTGGCTGACGCGGTGGTGGTCGGCTCGGCCCTGGTCGACGAGGTCGCCGCCGGCCTTTCCGTGAACGAAGACGTGACCACGCGGGTTCTTAACAAGGCCGCAGCCCTGGCTAAGGGTGTGCGCGGCGCTCGCGAGGGCCTTAAGGATGGCGATGGCTGAGCAGCGTAACGACAAGCCCGGCAAGGCCCAGACGCAGCAGCAGCAGCGGCGCGGCTGGCTTTCCCGCATCGCCCCCGGCGTGCGCGGCGCCTTCTCCAAGCGCGAGACGCCCGAGAACCTCTGGGTGAAATGCCCCGAGACCGGCGAGATGATCTTCCGCTCGGACCTGGAGGCCGCCCACTGGGTGACGCCGTCCGGCTTCCACATGCGGATCGGGCCGGAGAAGCGCTTCAAGGCCACCTTCGACGGCGGCAAGTGGGAGCCGATCGCCTCGCCGACGACGCCGGACGATCCCTTGAGCTTCCCGGACGACAAGCCCTACGGCGACAAGCTGAAGGCCGCCCGCAAGGCCACCGGCGCCAATGACGCCATGTCCATCGCCGCCGGCAAGGTGGGCGGGCGCGAGACCGTCGTGGCGGTGCAGGACTTCGCCTTCATGGGCGGCTCCTTCAGCCCGGCGGTGGGCGAGGCTTTCATCCGCGCGGCGGAGGAGGCGGTGAAGCGCACCGCGCCGCTGGTGGTGTTCATCGCCTCGGGCGGCGCCCGCATGCAGGAAGGCTCGCTGTCGCTGATGCAGATGGCGCGAGCCACCCTGGCGGTGCAGGCGCTGAAGGCCGCGCGCCTGCCCTACCTCGTGGTTCTGACCGACCCGACCTACGGCGGGGTGACCGCCTCCTACGCCATGCTCGGCGACGTGACCCTGGCCGAGCCCAAGGCCGACATCGGCTTCTCCGGCCGCCGGGTGATCGCCCAGACCATCCGCGAGACCCTGCCGGCCGGCTTCCAGAAGTCCGAGTTCCTGCTGGAGCGCGGCATGATCGATCAGATCGTGACCCGGGCCGAGCTTCCCGCTACCATCGGCTCCATCCTCAAAACCCTCACGATGGGGCGCGACCGCCGCCACGCCGCCTAAGAGCGCTCCTTCGATGTACGACGAACTGCGGTCCTCCGACGCGGTCATCGCGCGCCTGCGCGCCAACCACCCCTCGCTGATCGACCTGACCACCGGGCGCGTGGAGCGGCTCCTTGCCGCGCTGGACCACCCCGAGCGCCTCCTGCCGCCGGTGATCCATGTGGCGGGCACCAACGGCAAGGGCTCCACCGTCGCCTACCTGCGCGCCATCGCCGAGGCGGCGGGGATGCGGGTCCACGCCCTGACCTCGCCGCACCTGGTGCGCTTCGCCGAGCGCATCCGGGTGGCCGGTGAGCTGATCACCGACGCGGCGCTCGACCGGCTGATCGACCAGGTCGAGGCGGCCAACGCCGGCCAGCCGATCAGCTTCTTCGAGATCTCCACGGTCCTGGCCCTGCAGGCCTTCGCCGAGACCCCGGCGGACCTCTGCATCATAGAGGTCGGCCTCGGCGGCCGCTTCGACGCCACCAACATCTTCGAGGCCCCGGCGGTGACGGTGATCACGCCCGTGGACTACGACCACCTGGAGATGCTCGGCCCGGAGCTCGCCAAGATCGCCTGGGAGAAGGCCGGCATCATCCGCCGGGGCCGTCCAGTGCTGGTCGCCCGCCAGCTGGACGAGGCGCTGGCGGTGATCGAAGCCGAGGCCGAGGCCCTCGCCGCCCCGCTCACCCTGATGGGCCGCGAGATCGACGCCTGGGAAGAGCGCGGCCGCCTGCTCGTCCAGCTGCCCGACCGCCTGCTCGACCTGCCGGCGCCCAGCCTCTACGGCCCGCACCAGTTCGCCAACGCCGGCCTCGCCGCCGCTGCAGCCCTCGCGCTGGGCGATGCGCGCATCGACGAGGCCGCCATCGGCCGCGGGGTCGCCTCCGCCGTCTGGCCGGCGCGCTTCCAGCGGCTGACGCAAGGCCCGATCGGCGCCCTCGGCGAGGCGGCTGGCGCCGACATCTGGCTGGACGGCGGCCACAACCCGCACGCTGGCCGGGCGCTCGCAGAGGCCGCCCAGCGGCTGATGACCCGCGACGGGCGCCCGCTGGCGCTGGTCTGCGCCATGTTCGCCCGCAAGGACGCGATCGGCTTCTTCCAGCCGTTCGCGGGGCTGGGCCCGCAGGTCTTCTGCACGACCTTCGACTCAGCCAACGCCGCCCCGGCCGAAAACCTCGCCTCCGCCGCGCGCCAGGCCGGGCTGGAAGCCCAGGTCGTCGCCGACGCCGAAGCCGGGGTGCGCGCCGCCCTGGAAAGCGAGGGCCCGCCGCCGCACATCCTGATCTGCGGCGGCCTGCATTTCGCCGGCGAGGTGCTGGCCATGAGCCCCGGGACCTGGCCCACTTAAGACGCCCTCCCTTCAAGGGGGAGGGGCTTTGCGCCTTGCAGCCACTTCGCCCACCGCCAGCGCCCTGCGCGCCCAGGCGACGGCCTCGTCCGGGTCGTCGAGCGCCGATTCCGGCATGCGCCAGTAGCCCATCGACGCCGGCTGGCCGGCGCGCGGCCCCCTGGGCATCACATAGACCCACGGCTCCGAGCCGGCCGCTTGCAGCTCCGCCCGCAGCGCCTCGTCGGTCTTGAGGTAGAGCACCTCATCGATGATCAGCCCAAAGATAACGGGGCCGGCGTAAACGCCGGCCCCGCCGAACATGCGCTTGATGGTGATGGGGCCGAGCCCCGCCAGCAGCTCCTCCACGAAGGCGGAAAAGCCGCTCATCGGGGAGGCGTCAGGCGGCCGCCTTGACGCCCGCCTCGTTCAGCCACTCGAGAATCTTCTGCTTGGGCATGGCGCCCACCTTCATCGAGGCCATCTGGCCGCCCTTGAACAGCATCATGGTCGGGATGCCGCGCACGCCGTAGCGGCCGGGAGTCATGGGGCTGTCTTCGATATTGAGCTTGGCGATGGTCACCTGGCCGGCCAGCTCGCCGGCGATCTGCTCCAGGGCGGGCGCGATCTGCTTGCAGGGGCCGCACCATTCGGCCCAGAAATCGACCAGCACCGGCTGGTCGGCCTGCAGGACGTCGCGCTCGAAGCTGTCGTCGGTCACCGCAACGGTGCTCATTTGGAAACTCCTCTCGTCCGACGGGCTGAACGCCCGCCGTCCCTTAAGGCTCCGCCAGATAGGCGGCGCTGCCCGGAGCTTCAACCTCGCGGCCAAGCTTGGCCAGAGCCTCGGCGATCAAGTTTTCTGGAACCGGCATCAGTTTCGGCCCATCCGTCCAGATCAGCGCCGCCTCCACCGCCCGTCCCGGGAACGCCTCGCGCAGCACCGCCACATAGAGGGCCATCTGCAGGATGTAGCCGGGGTCGGCGTCCTCCACCCGCGCCGGGGCGGGACGGTTGGTCTTGAAGTCGACCACCAGCACCCGGTCGGGCCTCACCACCAGCCGGTCCAGCCGTCCGGAGACCGAAAGGCCCTCAGGGAAGGCCGCCGCCCGCCCGGCGATCGGCGCCTCCGCGCGGCTTTTCGGGCCGAAGACGGCGGCGAAGCGCGGGTCCTCGATCACCCCCAGCGCGGCGGCGGCCATCTCGGCCCGCTGCGGGTCGGAAAGGTCGTGCTCGCGGGCCAGGAGGCGTTGGGCGGCGCTGCGCCGGTCAGCCTCGGGCAGGTCCGGCAGCAGCTGCAGCAGCCGGTGGACGAGGGTCCCCCGCCGGTAGCGGCCCAGGCCGTCCCGGCTGGCCAGGGGCGAGGGCGCCGGCCCCTGCGCCGCCTCGGCCAGGGCCGTCGGCGAGGCGTAGCGGGCCAGGGGGTCGGGGGCCGCGGCCTTGCGGGCCCAACCGGGCAGGCCGTCCGCGGGCCCGGCCCCGGAGACCGCGCCGGCCGCCAGGCAGGCCGGATCAGGCCCGAAGCGCCGCACCGCCTGGCCGGCGACCTCCACCGATCGCACCGCCTCGGCCAGGGGCGAGCGGGCCAGGGCCTGGTCGATGGTCTCATACCAGCATCCCGCCTCGAAGCCGGCGAGGCGGTCGCCGCGCCTGGCGCCGCAGACGATCAGCCGGTCCCGCGCCCGCGTCAGGGCCACGTAGAGCAACCGCATGGATTCCTGAGTGGTGGCAAGATCGCGCGCCGCGCGCGCCTCGGCCGAGGCCTCGCAGTCGTCGTCCTTGCGCGCCGACCACAGGAAGCCGCCGCGGTAGGGCAGGAAGCCCGGCCCCTGCGCGCGGGCGGTGGACGTCGTGTCCGGCAGGATCACCACCGGCCGCTCCAGCCCCTTGGCGCCGTGGACGGTCATCACCTGCACCTCTCCGGGGCCCTCGGCGGCGCTTTCCTCCTGCTCGCGCTTCACCTCCACGGCGCTGGCCGACATGCGGGCGCAGAAGTCCTCCAGGTCGTGCACGCCTTGGCTCTCCAGCTTCAGGGCCTGGGCCAGGAAGGCGTCCAGCGCATCCTCCGCCTCGCGCCCCAGCCGGGTCAGCAGGCGCTGGCGCATGGAACGGCCCTCGCCGTCGAGTTGGCCGAGCAGGCGCGAGACGAAGGCGAAGGGCCCCGCCTCGGCCGAGCGCCGCGCGACCTGGAGCACCGCGTGCGCCGCCGCCCAGTCGGCCCGCTCGCCGTGGCGAGCGCCAAGGGCGGCCCAGAGCGAGCCCTTCCGCTTCCACGCCAGGTCGAAGAGGCTCTCCTCGTCCATGTCCGTGAACGGGCTGCGCAGCAGGGCCGCCAGGGTCAGGTCGTCGTCCGGGAAGCGGGCGAAGGCGGCGAGCGCCATCAGGTCCTTGAAGACGATGTGGTCCGACAGCGTCAGCCGGTCCTGCCCGCCCACCGGCACCCCCTCGCGCTTCAGGGCGCGGATGATCTCGTGGAACAAGGCCTTGCGCCGCCGCACCAGGATCAGCACGTCGCCGGGCCGCATCGGGCGCTGCTCGCCCCCGCCCTTGACGTAGACGCCCTCGCGGCGGGCGATCATGCCGGCGATCTCGCGGGCGATGCGGCGGGCCAGGCGCTTGGCGGCGCTCTCGGCCGGCTCGGCGTCCAGCGGCGTCCACCAGGTCTCGGGCTCGGCGCTCTCCTGCGCCTCCTCCAGCGGCCAGACATCCACGCAGCCGACCTCGGCCGCCCGTGCGGCCTGGTGCAGCGGTATGGCGCCCGGCGGATCTTCCTCTGTGGCCGGCGCCAGGGCGGCGGTCGCCTCCGGCGTGCCGAAGACCGCGTCGACGAAGGCCAGCACCTGAGGCGTCGAGCGATAGCTCACCAGGAGGTCGACCTGGCTGAAGTCCCGCCCCGCGCCTTGAACCAACTGCTGATAGGCGCGGGTCTCGGTGAGCAGGCGTCCCGGCTGGGCGCCCTGGAAGGAATAGATCGACTGCTTGGGATCACCGACGGCGAAGACGCTGCGCGGCTGGCGGCCGGGCTGAGGCGCGGCGGCGAAGAACTCGGCGGTCAGGGCGCGGACGATGTCCCACTGCTCGGGCGCGGTGTCCTGCGCCTCGTCGAGCAGCAGGTGCTCAATCCCGCCCTCCAGCTTGTAGAGCACCCAGGCCGCCGCGCCGTGGCGGGTGAGGAGGTCGCGGGCGCGGGCGATCAGGTCGCCGAAGTCGAGGCCGCGCCGCGCCGCCTTCGCGCCCTCGTAGGCGGCGGCGTGGGCCTGGGCGAGATAGAGGAGGTCGAGCGTGCCCTCGGCGACGCGGGCCGCCTTCAGCGCCTTGCAGGCGTCGGCGAGCCGCTGCTGCTCGGTCTCCAGCCAGGCCTTGATGGCAGGGTCGACCGCCTTGGTGGCCATCGACTTCAGGGGCTCGCCCTTGCCGGTGCAGAAGTTGGCGAAATAGGTGTCGAAGCCAGCCGGCGCGCTCGCCCAGGCGTGCAGGCGCTCGGCGAGGCGGGCGTCGGTGACCGAGCCGCCACGCAGCGCCTCGATGGCCATGTCCAGCGCCAGCTTGTCGAGCTCGGCCAGGATCGCGGCCTCGACGGCGGCGGACGGGGTGACCTCGGGGAGGCCGCAGAGGGCGTAGACCGCCGCCGCCAGCCCGCCCTCGGCGCCGGCCACGAAGGCGGCGATGGCCTCGCGGCGGGCCTCGAAGACCCCGAACAGGGCCTCGAAGGTCTGCACGTCCACCTGCACGGCGAGGCGGGCGTAGGCGCGGCCGAGATCGCTGTCGGGCTTGTCCAGGGCCAGCAGCGCCACCGTCTCGCGGGCCTCGGCCGAGATGGCCGCCGCTGCGGCGTCCTCCAGCAGGGCGAAGCCGGGTGAGACGCCGGCCTCCAGCGGGAAGCGGCGCAGCAGCTTCTCGCAGAAGGCGTGGATGGTCTGGATCTTCAGCCCGCCCGGCGTCTCCAGGGCGCGGGCGAAGAGGCGGCGGGCGCGGGGCAGGTCGCGGCGGGTCTCGTCGATCTTGGCCAGTTCCCTGGCGAGGTCCGCATCGTCCGCCACCGCCCAGGCGCCGAGCTTGTCGAAGAGGCGCCGCTGCATCTCGGAGGCCGCGGCCTTGGTGTAGGTGACGCAGAGGATCGCCGCCGGGTCGGCGCCGGCCAAGAGCAGCCGGGCCACCCGGTCCACCAGGGTGGTGGTCTTGCCGGAGCCGGCGTTGGCCAGGACGAAGGCCGAAAGGTCCGGGTCGGAGGCGAGCGCCTGAGGGTCGGTCTGGCTCATGGCGCCTCTCCCGCCTCGCCATCGCCGATGACGTGCCACTCCCACAGCCGCGCCAGGTGATCGTAGTCGCCCTCGAACTGGCCGATGAACTGCGGGACGGCCCAGGAGACATAGGGCTGGCCGGGATCGTCGAACCGGCGGATGCGCGCCGCAAGGCCGCTCAGCGCCTGCTCGGCCAGCACCAGGGTCTCGTCGGCGCTCGCCCGCACCAGCTCCTCGCCGGGGACACGGCCGCCGGCGATGCGGACATAGACCAGCTCCCCCGCCGCGGCCGCGCCCACCTCGCCAAAGCCGCCGGCGGCGACGATGGCGGCGGTCAGGGTCAGCTGTGGCGAGAGGCCCGCCTCGATCTGCCGGCGGGTCGGCGGCTGGCCGGTCTTGAAGTCGAGCACGTCGATGGCGTGGCCGCGGTGCTCCAGCCGGTCGGCCTTGGCGGTCAGCACGAAGTCGCGGCCGTCGACCTGGAAGGTCCATTCGCTCTTCTTTTCGACGAACAGCTGCGCCCCGGCCCGCCGCCGGCGCTCCAGCGCCACCAGCCAGGGCGCGGCCTGGGCGGCGCGGGCGCGTTCGCGCGCCAGCTGGCTGTCCGGCGCGCCGTGCTCGGCCAGGGCCTCAGCCATCAGCTCCACGAAGCCGGCCTCCGCCTCGGCGCCGAGGTCGAGGCCGCCGTGCCGCTCGGTGAAACGCTCCAGGGCGGTGTGGATGGCCGTGCCGCGCAGGCGCACGTCGACCGGCTCGTCGGGCCGCGGCAGGGCGTAGAGCTTCAGGACGTCGCGGGCGTAGACGGCGTAGGGGTCGCGCACCCAGC
>DASPLZ010000379.1:0-3078 GCA_035627295.1 Phenylobacterium sp.
GTCGCGGGCGTGGTAGATGAAGCCGTCCTCCTGCTTGTAGGAGGCGTCGTGCTCCTCATCGACGACGACGAGCGACAGCTTGCGGAACGGCAGGAACAGCGCCGACCGCGCGCCGACCACGATCCGGCATTGGCCCGAGACCACCGCCTCCCAGACCCGCCGGCGGCGCGGCGGGGTGACGCCGGAGTGCCACTCGGCAGGTTCCGTTCCGAACCGCTGGGCGAAGCGGGCGATGACGGCCTGGGTCAGGGCGATCTCCGGCAGCAGGACCAGGACCTGGGCCTCGGGGTCGCGGGCGAGCGCCGCGGCGACCGCCTCCAGATAGACCTCGGTCTTGCCCGAGCCGGTCACCCCGTCGAGCAGGGTGACCTGGAAGTCGCCGCCGTCGATGAGCCGCTTCAGCGCCGCCGCCGCGGCGGCCTGGCTGTCGTTCAGCGCCGGCCCGGGGCGGGCGAGGTCCGGCGCATCGAAGCTCGCCTCGGGCGCCTCGGCGACCAGGGCGAGGGCGCCGTCGTCGATCAGCCCCTTCACGACGCCGGAGGACACCCCGGCCGCGCGGGCCAGGTCGGCGGGCGAATGGCCCGCGGCCGCGGCCTGCATCACCCGCTCGCGCGCCGGCGTCAGGCGCGAGGGCGGCCGGCCGGTGGGCTGCACGCGCTTGACCGCCCGCGGCTTCGGCGCGCGGGCGCCCCGCAGGGCGATGGCCAGCGGCCCGCCGGGCGTGTCCACCGCATAGCGGGCGGCCCAGTCGATGAACTCCAGGGTGTTCGGCGGCAGCGGCGGCTCGTCCAGCCGCGCCTCCACCGCCTTCAGCGGCCGGTTGACCCCGGCCCCGTCGCGGATCGCCGTCACCACCCCGCGCATCAGCCGCGGCCCCAGCGGCGCGGCCACCTGGTCGCCGACTTCCAGTCCCATCCCCTCCGGCTCGGCGTAGTCGAACGCCTCCGGCAGCGGCATCGGCAGGAGCACGGATGCGATGCGGCTCAACTCTCCCTCTCCCTGGTGGGGAGGGTGGGCCGCGAAGCGGCTCGGGCGGGGGTCTTGCTGGCTCGCCGCGACAGCCGAGAGGCCGTAGCCCCCCACCCGTCTCGTCGCTGCGCACCGATCCACCCTCCCCACGAGAGGGAGGGAAAGGCTATCGCCGGGTCCGCCTCAGCGGCTAGAACCGGCCCGAACACGCACAGGTCAGACGAAATGCAGCTCTTCCTCGACACCACCGACGTCGCCGTCCTTGCGGACCTGGCCGCCACCGGCCTGGTGGACGGCGTCACCACCAATCCCTCGCTGATCGCCAAGTCCGGCCGCAACATGCTGGAGGTCATCGCCGAGATTTGCGACCTCGTCGAGGGGCCGGTCAGCGCCGAGGTGGCCGCGACCCAGTCCGAGCAGATGCTGGCCGAGGGCCGCAAGCTCGCCGGCATCGCCACCAACGTGGTCGTGAAGGTCCCGCTCACCCGCGAGGGCCTCATCGCCACCCGCGAATTCGCCCGCGAGGGCATCCAGACCAACGTCACCCTCTGCTTCTCCGCCGCCCAGGCGATGCTCGCCGCCAAGGCCGGCGCGACCTACATCTCGCCCTTCATCGGCCGGCTGGACGACCACGGCGCGGACGGCATGGACCTGATCACCGCGATCCGCGCCATCTACGACAACTACGACTTCGACACCGAGATTCTCGCCGCCTCGGTGCGCTCGCCGGCCCATGTGACGGCCGCAGCCCTCGCCGGCGCCGACTGCTGCACCATCCCGCCGGCGACCTTCCTCGACCTGTTCAAACACCCCTTAACGGATCGCGGGTTAGAAGCCTTCCTCAAGGACTGGGCCGGAACCGGTCAGTCGATTCTGTAATGAGGGGCGGCGGATGGACATGGCGGGGGCTGCGGCCGAGCGGATGACTCAGGCGGAGGAGGTGAAGGCCTTCCTTGCCGCCAACCCGGAGATCCTGAAGGGCGATCCGGACCTCCTCAGCCAGCTGGGCCTGCGCCTCGACGCCGCCAATGTGGTCGACTTCGGCCCCGCCGCCCTCGCCCGCGTGCACGCCGCCCACCAGCGCGAATTCTCCGTCCGCCGCGAGCTGGAGGAGACCGCCCAGGCCAACTTCTCGGCCCAGGCCCAGACCCACGGCGCCGTGGTCGACCTCCTGGAAGCCCGCAACCACTCCGACCTCGCCCGCCGCATCGACGAGCTCGCGCAGCTGCGCTTCGGCCTCGTCGCCGGCATCGCCGGCCTGGAAGGCCCCGCCCGGGTGCCGGCGGGCTGGCGCGTCATGGCGCCCGGCCAGATCGACCTCATCGTCGGCGCCCAGCGCCTGGCCCTCATGGGCTTCGAGCCCACCGCGCTCGGCCTCTTCGGCGAGCGCGCCGGCCAGGTGCAGAGCATGGCGATCATCCGCATGGCCATCTGGGAGCCGGCGCGCCAGGGCCTGCTCGCCTTCGGCTCCGCCGACCCGGACGGCTTCACCGCCGACATGGGCGCCGAGCTCGTCGCCTTCCTCGCCCGCGTGGTGGAGCGCACCGCGGAGCGCTGGCCGGTCCTGTGACCGGGGCGCAGGCGCTGGAGGCCTGGCTGGTCCACCTGGGCCAGGAGCGCCGGTCCTCGCCGCGCACGCTCGAAGCCTACGGCTTTTCCGCCCGCCGCTACCTCGCCTTCCTCGAACGCCACCTGGGCGGGACGCCGACCGTCGCCGACCTTGCGGCCCTGAGCGCCGGCGACGTGCGCGCCTGGCTGGCCAGCCTGCGCCAAGGCGACAAGCCGCTCTCGCCCCGTTCGGTGAGCCAGGCCCTCTCCGCCGTCCGCGCCTTCCATCGTTTTCTCGACCGCCGCCTGGGCGCGCCCAACGCGGCCCTGGCCCTGGTGCGCGGGCCGAAGGTGAAGCCCGGCGCGCCGCGTCCGGTCACCGAGGACGAGGCCCGCGGGCTGATCGCCGAGCCCGCGCTCGACCCCGACCGCGAGGACTGGGAGGCCCTGCGCGACGAGGCGGTGCTCACCCTGCTCTACGGCTGCGGCCTGCGGATCTCCGAAGCCCTGTCGCTGACCGGCGCCGACTGGCCGCTACCTGAGACCCTGCGCATCACCGGC
>DASPLZ010000380.1:0-2775 GCA_035627295.1 Phenylobacterium sp.
CCGAGATGTTCCTTCGGCGTGACGTAGCAGAGCATGGCGGTGCCGAACCAGCCGATCATCGCCGCACCAATTGCGCTCGTGATGTGGTCGTAGGCCGGCGCGATGTCGGTGACGAGAGGCCCGAGCGTATAGAACGGCGCCTCGCCGCAGACGGCCAGCTGCTTGTCCATATTCGCCTTGATCTTGTGCATCGGCACGTGGCCGGGGCCTTCGATCATCACCTGCACGCCGTGCTTCCAGGCGACCTTGGTGAGCTCGCCCAGGGTCTCCAGCTCGGCGAACTGGGCCGCGTCGTTGGCGTCGGCGATCGAGCCGGGGCGAAGGCCGTCGCCCAGGCTGAACGAGACGTCGTAGGCGCGCATGATCTCGCAGATGTCCTCGAAGTGGTCGTAGAGGAAGTTCTCGCGGTGGTGGGCCAGGCACCACTTGGCCATGATCGAGCCGCCGCGGGAGACGATGCCGGTGGTGCGCGTGGCGGTGAGCGGCACGTAGGGCAGGCGCACGCCGGCGTGGATGGTGAAGTAGTCGACCCCCTGCTCGGCCTGCTCGATCAGGGTGTCGCGGAACACCTCCCAGGTCAGATCCTCGGCGATCCCGCCCACCTTCTCCAGCGCCTGGTAGATGGGCACGGTGCCGAGCGGCGTGGGGCAGTTCCTGATGATCCAGTCGCGGATGTTGTGGATGTTGCGGCCGGTGGAGAGGTCCATGATGGTGTCGGCACCCCAGCGGATCGCCCAGACCATCTTGTCCACCTCGTCGGCGACGGACGAGAGCACCGCCGAGTTGCCGATGTTGGCGTTGATCTTGACCAGGAAGTTGCGGCCGATGGCCATCGGCTCCAGCTCGGTGTGGTTGATGTTGGCCGGGATGATGGCGCGGCCCCTGGCCACCTCCTGGCGCACGAACTCGGGCGTGACGAAGTCGGGGATGGCGGCGCCGAAGTCCTCGCCGTCGCGGATGCAGGGGGCGGACTGCTCGCGGCGCAGGTTCTCGCGGATGGCGACGTATTCCATCTCCGGCGTGATCAGGCCGCGGCGGGCGTATTCGAGCTGGGTGACGCAGGCGTTCCCCCTGGCGCGGTAGACCGGGCGGGGGGCGGTGAACTCGGGGGCGAGGTGCTGGCCCTTGGCGAAGCCGTTGTCCTCCGGCTTCACCTGGCGGGGCTCGGCGACCTGTTCCACGTCGCCGCGGGCGAGCACCCAGGCCTCGCGCGGGCGGGCGAGGCCGGCGTTGATGTCGATGGTCACGGCCGGGTCGGTGTAGGGGCCGGAGGGGTCGTAGATGGTCAGCGGCGGCTCGCCCGCGCTCGGATGCACGGCCACCTCGCGGAAGGGCACGCGGATGTCGGGGTGAATCTCGCCGGCGGCGTAGACGCGGCGGCTGCCCGGCCGCTCGCCGGTGGGGATGGCGCCTTCGGCGAGGGCTTTGGGATCGAGAGGCTTGTTCATGGCGCGCTCCAATGGAGGGCGCCGGCTAGAAAAGGCGTGCGGGCGGATCGCCGCGCAGGTTCCCTCCCTTCGCCGGCATGACCCGGATCAGGTTCGGCGGGTCAGGGGCCTCCGCCCCAATCTCAGCCGCGGATCGCGGCCCCCCGGAGAACGGGCGGGAAGGTAGACCTAAGCGGGGAGGGGTCAAGGCCGTGCGTGGTTCGAGACGCAGCTTCGCCGCTCCTCACCATGACTAGGTCTGTGCTGAGCGAGTCATCCTGAGGAGCCCGCGACGCGGGCGTCTCGAAGGATGCAACGCCTTACAGCGTCACGATCTTCCGCGCGTAGCCGATCAGCGTCAGGTAGAGCCCGATCACCGCCATCACCGCGCCGGCGACGCCCATCGGGCCGGGGCCGTAGCCGACCACCCGGTGGGCGAGGGCGACCATGTCCTCCGGGGCGAAGAGCAGCACCGCCCCGCGCAGGGCCAGCAGCCAGCCGAGCAGGGAGATGATCACCTGGGTCACCCCGCCCCACTTCTGGTGCACGGCGATGACGATGAGGCCGAGGAGCAGGGCGAAGACGCCGCTGACGAAGGAGAGCGCCGGGTCGGCGGCGAAGGCGTCGAGCACGCCCATCATCCGGTCGCGGCGCAGCGCCACCGCGACGCCGGCCAGCAGCATCCAGGGACCCGCTATGCGCGCCAGGGTGCGGGTCGGCTCGGCTCTGCGGTCCATCGGCTGAGTCCCCGGCGCGTGGAATAGCGACGGTAGCCGGGCGCGGGCGCGGCCTCAATCGGCTTCGCGAGGGGCGGCGAGGGAGCTATGAGGAGGCCATGAACCTCGCCCGCTTCCCCAGAGCCCGCTTCGCCCACCTGCCGACGCCGCTGGAGCCGGCGCCGCGGCTCTCGGAGGCGCTGGGGGACCTCTCGGTCTGGATCAAGCGCGACGACTGCACGGGCCTGGCCGGCGGCGGCAACAAGACGCGCAAGCTGGAGTTCCTGCTCGGCGAGGCGCTGAGCGAGGGCGCCGACACCCTGGTTACGCAAGGGGCGGTGCAGTCGAACCACGTGCGCCAGACGGCGGCCGCGGCGGCGAGCCACGGCCTGGCCTGCGAGGTGATCCTGGAGGAGCGGACGGGGTCGAGGGCGCAGGATTACGTGGCCAACGGCAATGTGCTGCTGGACCGGCTGCTTGGCGCGAAACACCGGTTCGTGCCGGGCGGGACGGACATGGCCGCGCAGCTCGCGGCGGTCGCCGACGAGGTGAAGGCGCGGGGCGGGCGGCCCTATGTCATCCCCGGCGGCGGCTCAAATGCGGTGGGGGCGCTGGGCTATGTGGACTGCGCC
>DASPLZ010000381.1:0-7790 GCA_035627295.1 Phenylobacterium sp.
ACACCGTGAACGAAGCGGTCGGCGTCGCCCGGGCGGCGCAGGCGCTTAGGATGCCCTGCGCGATCTCCTTCACCGTCGAGACCGACGGGCGGCTGGTGGACGGGGTGAGCCTGCGCGAGGCCATCGAGGCGACCGACGAAGCCACCGGCGGCGCGCCGGCCTACTACATGATCAACTGCGCCCACCCGACCCACTTCGAGCCGGCGCTGGCGGCGGGCGAGGCCTGGGTGGAGCGCATCCGCGGCGTGCGCGCCAACGCCTCGACCAAGAGCCATGCGGAGCTGGACGAGTCCGAGACGCTGGACATCGGCGACATCGCCGACCTCGGCCGCCGCTATGGGGCGCTGACCCGGCGGTTCCCGCGGATGCGGGTGCTGGGCGGTTGCTGCGGCACCGACCACCGGCACGTCGCGGCGATCTGCGAGGCCTGCGCCTAGGCACCTCCCTCCCCCTTGTGGGGAGGGTGGATCGGCGCGCAGCGCCGAGACGGGTGGGGACAACGGCCCTTCGGCGGCGCAGCGGCGAGTCAGCAAGACCCCCACCCGAGTCGCTTCGCGGCCCACCCTCCCCACGAGGGGGAGGGAAAAGGGGGACAGCGCCCGGCGCATTCTCCGATGAGAGCGCCAATGTCCTCGCAAATTCCGTCGGTTACGACTTTCTTGCGCCAATCAGCTCACGGCGCCCGCTCAACCCGTACCTTTGTGGCATGGCCGGAAAAGAAGGCCTCGCCGCGGAGCGGGTGAGGGCGCTGATGCTGAGACTGGTGGAAAAGCTCGAAGCCGAGGTCGCTCGCTTCGAAGCCGAGCCGCCGCCCGAGCCCGCCGCGCGGATCAAGTTCATCACCGACGCCGCCCGCGCCGGGCGCGCCATCGTCCTGGCCGAGGCCGCGGCGGTGCGCGCCGAGCACCTGGTCGAGGGCGTCGGACAGCGTAACCCCGGGACCGGGGCAGAGGACAAGGATGGCGACGGAATGCGGGACGACGACTTCAGCCCCGAACAACTCGCGCAGCTGCGCGATGAGCTGGAACAGGCAATCATTGCGGACGGAGGAGCCCTGGAGACGAAGTCGGCTGTACGCGGTCGCCGGGGGCGCCAAGCTGTGGCGCCTGAAGACCCGCGCCTGGTGGGCCGAACACCAGCGCGCCCCGCCGGGTGACTGGCGCACCTGGCTGTTCCTCGGCGGGCGCGGGGCGGGCAAGACCTTCGCCGGCGCGGCCTGGCTGCTCGACCAGTCGGAGCACCAGGCGCAGATGGCGCTCGTCGGGCCGACCCTGCACGACGTGCGCGAGGTGATGATCGAGGGGCCCTCGGGCCTGCGGGCGCTGAAGGGGACCAGGGAGTTCCTGCGCTACGAGAAGACGCGGCGGCGGATCGTCTTCGAGAGCGGGGCTATCGGCTACTGCTTCTCGGCGGAGGATCCGGAGAGCCTGCGCGGGCCGCAGTTCGCCCACGCCTGGGCCGACGAGTTCTGCGCCTGGCCTTACCCCGCCGAAACCCTGGCGATGCTGCGGTTCGGCCTGCGGCTGGGGGACGACCCGCGGCTGATGGTGACCACCACGCCCAAGCCGATCCCGGCGCTGAAGGCGCTTAGGGCCGAGCCGGGGACGATCGAGACGCGGCAGGCTACGAGCAAGAACGCGGCGAACTTGTCGCCCGCCTTCGTCGAGACCCTGCAGGGCCTCTACGGCGGCACGCGGCTGGCGGCGCAGGAGCTTGAGGGGCTGGTGGTGGAGGATGCGGCGGGCGCGCTGTGGCGTGCGGCCGACCTTTCCCGGGCGCGGGGTTCCGCCCCCGCAGCCTTCGAGCGGGTGGTGGTGGGCCTCGACCCGCCGGCGAGCGCGCACGGCGACGCCTGCGGGGTGATCGTGGCCGGCCGGGCCGGCGGCCGCGGCTTCGTGCTGGCCGACCGCTCGGCCAGGGGGCTCTCGCCGCTCGGCTGGGCGCAGGCGGCGACGGCGGCGGCGCGGGACTTTTCCGCCGACGCCATCGTGGCCGAGGCCAACCAGGGCGGGGAGATGGTGCGCTCCCTCCTGGCGATGGCGGAGGCGCCGTGTCCGATCAGGCTGGTGCACGCCCGGCTCGCCAAGCGCGCGCGGGCCGAGCCGGTGGCGGCGCTCTACGAGCAGGGGCGCGTCATCCACTGCGGCGCCTTCCCGGCGCTGGAGGAGGAGCTGATGGCCCTGGGCGCGGGCAAGGCAGCGCACAGCCCGGACCGGGCCGATGCGCTGGTCTGGGCGATCGCGGAGCTGCTTCTGGGCGATGCGGCCCAGCCGCGGCTCAGCGTGCTCTAGAGCCCGTTCAGTTCAGATCCAGCTCAGCACCCAGCCGCCGAGGGCGGCCAGGGCCAGCGCCCAGAAGACCAGCGCCACCACGGCGAGATTGAACACCACCTGCTGTTCGCGCTTCGGCTCGTAGCCGCCGTAGACGACCTGAGCCGGCTTCCCGTTTCGAGACATGTTCGTCAGCCCCCGCTGTCGGTGGGGGATGGTTAGCAAGGTCTGAACCAAGGCGTTCTCCCTCCCCCTCGTGGGGAGGGTGGATCGCCGCGCCAGCGGCGAGACGGGTGGGGCCTTGCTGCCCCGCCGTCGTCCCCCACCCGACCGGCGCGTTCCGCGCCGCCCACCCTCCCCACAAGGGGGAGGGAGAAGGAGCCCCATGCCGCCTCGTTTTCCTCCCGAGACCAAGGACTCCGCCGCCCGCACCCTTGTCGCCCTGACCACCGCCCACCGGCCGCAGTGGACGCCGCGCGACTACGAGAGCCTGGCGCGCGAGGGGTTCGCCCGGAACGCCGTCGCCTACCGGTGCGTCAGGATGATCGCCGAGGCCGCGGCCAGCGTGCCGCTGGTCGTCTTCGAGGGCGGGGTGCGGGCGCCGGAGCATCCGTTGCAGCGCCTCCTCGACCGGCCGAACCCCGAGCAGGGGGGCGCCGACCTGATGGAGGCCTTCTTCGGCGCCCTGCAGACGGCCGGCAACGCCTATCTGGAGGCCGCCCAGAGCGACCCTGACGCGGCGCCGGACGAACTCTATGCGCTCCGGCCCGACCGGATGAAGGTGATCCCCGGGCCGCGGGGCTGGCCGGAGGCCTATGAATACGCGGTGGCGGGCCGCAGCGTGCGCCTGGCGCGGGAGGCGGACGGCTGGCTGCCGGTGCTGCACCTGAAGCTCTTCAACCCGACGGACGACCACTACGGCTTCTCACCGCTCGAGGCGGCGGCCTTCGCCATCGACGTGCACAACGCCTCGGGGGCGTGGAACAAGGCGCTCCTGGACAACGCCGCGCGGCCCTCCGGGGCGCTGGTCTACGCCTCGAAGGAGAGCGCCGACCGGCTGACCGAGGAGCAGTTCGAGCGGCTGAAGGCCGAGCTTTCCGAGGCGCACACCGGGGCGCAGGCGGCGGGGCGGCCGCTCCTGCTGGAAGGCGGGCTCGACTGGCGGCCGATGTCGCTGTCGCCGGCGGACATGGACTTCATCGAGGGCAAGCACGCGGCGGCGCGGGAGATCGCGCTCGCCTTCGGCGTGCCGCCGCAGCTCCTGGGCGTGCCGGGCGACAACACCTACGCCAACTTCAAGGAGGCGAACGGGGCGTTCTGGCGGCACACGGTGGTTCCGCTGGCCGAGCGGGCGGCGCGGGCGCTGACCGGCTGGCTGGGGGCGAAGTTCCCAGGGGCGAAGGTGGCGCTCGACCTCGACGCGGTGCCGGCGCTCTTCGCCGAACGCGACGCCCTCTGGGCCCGGCTGGAGGCGGCGAGCTTTTTGACGCCACAGGAACGGCGGCGGCTGGCGGGGGTGGAGGGATGATGCAGATTCTCTCTCCCTCCCCCTCGTGGGGAGGGTGGACCGCGAAGCGGGACGGGTGGGGGCCTTGCGGCTTCTCCGCGTCTGCGGCGCTTCAGCGGTTCCCCACCCGACCGGCGCTGCGCGCCGTCCACCCTCCCCACAAGGGGGAGGGAGAATGACGGTGGAGATCAGCGGCTACGCCTCGCTCTTCTGGACCCGCGACCTCAACGACGATGTGGCCGCCGCCGGCTGCTTCGCCGCCAGCCTGGCGCGCACCGGCGCGGGGCGGGTGAAGATGCTGCACCAGCACGAGGCGGCCGCGCCCGTGGGGGTGTGGGACGAGGCCTATGAGGACAAGCGCGGCCTCTTCGTGCGCGGGCGGATCATCCCGGCGACGCCGGAGGGGCGGCTCTGCGCGGCCCTGGTGAAGAGCGGCGTGGTCGACGGCCTCTCCATCGGCTTTCGCACCCTGAAGAGCCGGCCGGACGAGAGCCGGCGCCTGCGGGTGCTCACCGAGGTGGAGCTCTGGGAGGTGTCGATCGTGACCTTCCCGATGCTGCCGGGGGCGCGGCTCAGTTTGGATCCGGCGCTGACGGGTGCTTGAAGCCCGCGGCCGCGATCAGCCAGAACACCAGACCGGCGAGGGCGCCGAAGAGGCCGATCAGGCCGATGAAGCGGGCGCGCTGGACGTAACCCCAGAAGGTGATCTGGCCGTTCATCACCGTGACGTGGCCGCCGGCGTAGGCGAAGTCGGGCGTTGACAGCAGGCTGAGCGAGAGGAACGGCGTCGCCGCCACCACTGCGCCGGCGAGGGCGCAGATCCATGCGCTGGGGCGGAGACGCGACCGCAGGATCAAATAAGCTGGCAGCCCGAGCAGCAGGGTGGCCGGATAAGCCCCGAAAAGCGCGAAGGTCATGGCCGT
This sequence comes from Phenylobacterium sp., assembly GCA_035627295.1. Classification (GTDB taxonomy): domain Bacteria; phylum Pseudomonadota; class Alphaproteobacteria; order Caulobacterales; family Caulobacteraceae; genus Phenylobacterium. The sequence goes on from DASPLZ010000381.1 coordinate 4,701, forward strand.
CCGGGCGATGCGCTCTTGGAGCGGCAGTCCATTGTAGAGCGGCATGAGGCAAGCAAGCGTAAGCGCGGCGACCCCAGGCGCGAGCAGAAAGGCGGTGGCGACCCGCCATGCGGGCGGCTGCGGCAAGCGTGGGCGCATGGACGGAACAGTAGCAAGCCAGGGTTGCGGCGTCAGCCGCCTACCCCTCCCACCCGAACACGTCCTCCACCCCGACGCCGAACACCCGGGCGATGCGGAAGGCGCTCTCCAGGCTCGGGGAATAGCGGCCCTGCTCGATGGCGATCACCGTCTGGCGGGTGACGCCGATGGCCTCGGCGAGGGCGGCCTGGCTCATGGGGCCGGCGGCTTCGCGCAGCTCGCGCACGCGGTTGGTGATGGGCGGGGGCCTGGCCACGCCGGTCAGACCCCGCGGCGGAAGAGGACGATGGCGATCGCGTATTCGGCGATCTGGGCGGCGATCAGGCTGGCGGCGACCAGGTGGAAGAGCAGCCGCCCGTCGCCGTGCGGCAGGTAGGTCATCAGGGCGCCGACCGCGCCGATGGCGAGCACCACGCCCGACCAGGCGCCGGCCTTCAGCTGGATCTGCCGCTCGCGCTCGTCGGCGGGGCTCCCAGCCTCGCGCGGCGAGAGGGCGGCGAGGACGGCCTGGGCGACGATCGCGCCGACCACCACCAGGAAGGCGTAGGGCAGCCAGGCGGCGAGCGGCGGGGCGGTCTCGCCAAGGGCGCGCGAGAGGCTGACCACCTGCCAGGCGTAGAAGGCGCCGGTGGCGGTCATCAGGAGGGCCATCGCCCAGGCGGACTTTTCACGGAAGGACATCTGTGCGGCTCCGGTGTCAAAGATATTTGACACTCTCTAAGCGTCGCCGTGGCGCATGTCAAATATTTCTTACATCCTCCCAAATCCTCCCCCATGTAGCGCAGCGGAATGGGGGAGGGGGACCGCGAAGCGGTGGAGGGGGCGAGGTTCTGCAGGGAGACTCAGCAAGGACGCGCCGGCGACAACCTGCTGAAGCTCCTTCCGAGTCACGCCCCCTCCACCGCTTCGCGGTCCCCCTCCCCCGCGTTGCGGGGGAGGATTTGGGGCGGGTCACGCTGACCTCTCGACGCCGGGTTCTCAAGAGACCCCTCATCCGGCCCTTCGGGCCACCTTCTCCCGCAGGGGGAGGAGGAACTTCAGGAGACATCATGAAAGAGACCAAGACGGCTGCGGCCGATCCGCAGACGCGGGCGGCGCTGCACGAGGTGCTGAGCGCCTTCGAGGCGTTCAAGGCGGCCAACGACCGGCGCCTGGCGCAGCTGGAGAAGAAGCGCGGCGACGTGCTCCTGGAGGAGAAGGTCGAGCGCATCGACCGGGCGCTGCAGAGCGCCCAGGGGCGGCTCGACCGGGCGCTCTCGGACGCGCGGCGGCCGAGCCTCGGCGGCGGGCGGGCGCGCAGCCCGGATGAGCGCAAGGCGGCCTGGGAGGGCTATATGCGCTCCGGCCAGGCCTCGCCGCTGATCCTGGAGGCCAAGAGCCTGTCGGAGGGCTCGGGCGCGGCCGGCGGCTATGTGGTGCTGCCGGAGACCGAGCGGATGATCGACCGCAGGCTGGCGCAGAGCTCGCCGATGCGGGAGATCGCCACGGTCCGCACCATCGGGGCCAATGTCTACAAGAAGCCGGTGTCGACCGCCGGGGTCGAGGCCGGCTGGGTGGCCGAGACGGCGGCGCGGCCGGAGACCGACCCGCCGGTGCTGGCCCTGCTGGAGTTCCCGGCGGCCGACCTCTACGCCAGCCCGGCGGCGACCCAGGCCCTGCTCGACGACGCCTTCGTCAACCTCGACGAATGGCTGGCCGCCGAGTGCGAGGACGCCTTCGCCGCGCAGGAGACCGAGGCGTTCGTGAACGGGAACGGGACGAACAAGCCCAAGGGTTTCCTCGGCTACACCATCGCGGCGGACTCCGCGGCCGTGTGGGGCGAGATCGGCTACATCGCCTCGGGCGCGGCGGGGGCCTTCGCTTCCTCCAACCCGACGGACAGGATCATCGACCTGATCTATGCGCCCAAGGCCCAGTACCGGGCGAACGGGCGGTTCGTGATGAACCGCAGGACCGTCTCGGCGATCCGCAAGTTCAAGGACGCCGACGGCAACTACATCTGGAGCGCGGCGACGCAGGCGGGGGCGCCTTCGACCCTGCTCGGCTTTCCGATCACCGAGATCGAGACCATGCCGGACGTGGCGGCCAATTCGTACTCGATCGCGTTCGGGGATTTCGCGCGGGGCTATCTGATCGTGGATCGGGCCGGGGTGCGAGTGCTGCGCGACCCCTACACGGCCAAGCCCTATGTGCTGTTCTACACCACCAAGCGCGTCGGCGGCGGGGTGCAGAACTTCGACGCGATCAAGCTGATGAAGTTCGCGGCGTCGTAGGGGCGGAAATCGGCAGGCCCCCACCCGTCTCGGCGCTGCGCGCCGATCCACCCTCCCCACGAGGGGGAGGGAAGGGCGCTAGTTCTCCCTCCCCCTCGTGGGGAGGGGGGGGGCCGCGAAGCGGCTCGGGTGGGGGCCGCGCTGAGCGCGCCGCAGATGGCGATCATCACGTCGCCGATGTCCTCGGCCAGTTCGTGATTCCAGAAGCGCATCACGCGGAAGCCGTGCCTGCGGAGCGTGGCGTCGCGGACGGCGTCGTAGGCGCGCTGGCGGTTGTCGGCGTGGCCGCCGCCGTCGAGTTCGATCACCACGCGGCGGTCGAAGCAGACGAAGTCCAGGATGTAGCCGCGGAACGGCGCCTGGCGGCGGATGTGGAAACCTTGCCGGCGGAGCTGGCGCAGGCGGATCCAAAGCCGCGCCTCGTAGGGCGTCAGCGTCTTTCTGAGTTCGCGGGCGCGTTCGACGGACACGCGGCGGGCCCCCACCCGTCTCGCGGCTTCGCCGCGATCCACCCTCCCCACAAGGGGGAGGGAGAATTCTATCACAACCTTGGCGGGAATTCGCAATGCCCCAACCTGTCTCGCTGGCCGAGGCCAAGGCGTTCCTGCGGGTGACGCAGGACGCCGAGGACGGCCTGATCGCCCTGCTGCTCGAGGCCGCCCACGAGCGGCTGGAGGCG
>DASPLZ010000382.1:0-2306 GCA_035627295.1 Phenylobacterium sp.
CCGGCGCCGACCGACGAGGAGAAGCAGCGGCGGCAGACCTTGGTCATCCTGGGCGCGGCGGGCCTGGTGGGGGCCGTCCTCCTGCTGGCGACCTTCTGCCAACCGCGGCCCGATCCGGACCCGCCGAGCCTGTTCGACGCCAACTCCTCCTCTTCCTCCTCATCAGGCAATTCGTCCGAGTCCGGGTCGAGCGAGCCCAACTCGTCCTCGACCGCGTCGGCGAGCGACATCTCCACCCTGACCTCGCCGGACGCCAAGAACCGGATGGTCGAGATCATCAACCAGACCGGCAAGCCGATGGTCGGTCTCCACGCCTCGGCCGCCAGCGCCGGCTGGGGCGCCAACCGCATGGGCGGGACCCTGCCCAGCGGCGCCTCGCACCGCTTCAACCTCTCGGACGGCACCGAGGAGTGCTACCTCGACGTCAAGGGGACCTTCGAGGACGGGTCCTTCAGCTCGGTCTCGCGCTTCCACGTCTGCGGCCAGTCGACCCTGACCTTCTCGAACACCGTCGCGCCGTCCTAGCCGCCGAGGGTCTTGCGGATCCGCAGGTAGAACATCGGGCTCATCTCGAAATAGACGCTGTCGGTGTAGAGCAGCGGATGGCTGCTGCGCGGCCCGCCGTAGGTCTTGCGATGGCGGATCAGCGGGCGGCCGGTGGCGTTGGGCATCTCCAGGCGCACGGTGATGTCCGGCCGCGGCTTGTACTCCACGAAGGGCAGGAGGAAGGGCCGCAGCTTGCGCGTCTCGATCTCGTTGAACCGGTAGCGGGTCTCGCGCCAGCCGCCGAACAGGTCGACGCCCCAGTTGACGTTCCAGGCCGGCAGGTCCTGGGTGAAGTGGATCTCCCAGTCCACCGGATGCTGGCCGGAGATGCGGCGCTCCTCCAGGGTCGTGGGGTCGATCACCTCCGACTTGCGCCAGGTCGAGCTCGCGCGCAGCAGGCCCCCCTTCACCCCGACGCGCTCCAGCGGCAGGCTGAGGCTGACCGCCAGCTCCTGCTGCGTGCCCTCGCCGAGGTTGCCGGGAGCGTCGAAGACCTCGCCGGCGGGGGTGAAGATCGGCACCCGGTCGACAACGTCCTTCAGCTCCATGTGGCGCGCGGTCAGCACGATGGCGCCGGAGGTCCAGAAGCGGCGCTCCAGCGCGGCCTCGAACACCCAGGACTGGGCGGGGTTGAGGTCCGGGTTGCCGACCAGCACCGCCCCGGCCGAGAGGTTCTGCGAGGCGACGAAGTCGTCGAAGTTCAGCTGGCCGACCTCGCGCTCGACGCGGGCGCGCACCTGCCAGCCCTCGGCGGGGGTCCAGGTGACGAGGCCGCGGGGCTTCAGGAAATTGAGCGTCTTCTCCAGCTCGACGTCGCCCTCGGAGGTGATGGTCGAGATCTCGGCGCGCAGGCCGCCCTCGAGGGTCAGCTTCGGCGAGGCGCGCCAGGTGGCGGTGGCGAAGGCCTCGCCGCGCTTTTCCTGCACCTCGACGTTGGCCGCCGGCAGGGCGATCGGCACGCCGTTCTCAGCGTAGCGGGTGCGGCCGTCCAGAGCGTTGAACGCGCCTTCCGCGCCGCCTTCCAGGGCGATGGTCGGGGTCAGCGCGTGCTTGAGCACCACCCGGCCGATGCTTTCGCTGGTCTTGCCGTTGGTGTCGAAGTCGGCGGAGAAGCCCGGCGCGTCGAACTCGGCGGTCACGTGGCGGCGCTCATACCGCTGGATGGCGAAGACCTCGGCCGTGGTCCCGGCCCCCAGGGGTTGGGTGTGGCGCAGGCCCACCTCGCCCGCGTGCTCGGTCTCGCGGAAGTCCTCGACCTCGCGGATGTCGCCGGGGAGGAAGTCCTCCTGGTCGAACTGGTACATGTTGTAGAAGAGCCTGGCGTTGGCCCGCAGGCGCCCGCCGAACAGCGGCGTCTCGTAGGCGGTGTTGCCGGTCACGTTCCAGGCGTCGCCTTCGGATTTCACCTGGCCGCGCAGCAGGGGCTCGCCGTTGGGGCCGAGGCGGATGCGGGGACCATCGCCCGCGCCGTCGTCGATGCCGCCGCCGCCGACCACCGAACCTTCCCAGAGCTTGCCGTCGAAGTTGCGCGAGCCTTCGACGCGGAGCGCCGGCAGCATGCGCCCGTCCTCGACCACCCAGCGGTCGGCGAACACGACGAGGCCCTGCCAGGAATCGCCGCTCTTGCGGATGACGTTGGCGACCACGGGCTTGCCCTGCATGTCGATGCCGGGGGCGCCGCCGCGGATCAGGTCGATCCGCAGCACCTGGTCCACCGGGATCCGCTGCAGGTACTGGCTGACGTTCACGGACTTGGAGGA
>DASPLZ010000383.1:0-2009 GCA_035627295.1 Phenylobacterium sp.
CGGGAAGGATCGTCCTCGCGCCACCCCTCCGTCAGCACGAAACGGTAGAACTGGCGGATGGCGGCCCGGCGGCGGGCGGCGGTCGACGGCGCGAGCCCCCGCGCCCCCAAACTCTCGAACCAGGCCTCGATGTCCTCGGCCGACGCGCCCTGGAGGTCCTTGCCGCGTGCCGAAAGGAAGGTCTCCGCATCTTCCAGATCCTTCGCGTAAGCCTTCCGGGTGTTGGCCGACGCCGCGCGTTCGGCCGCCATCATTTCGAGGAAGGCGTCGACCCAGGCGCCGCTCATCGCGGATCGGCGAGCGCCGCCAGCCCTTCGAGCGCGAAGTTGCGCGCATCCTCTGAAAGGCCGACCCGGCGCAATGCGGCGATCACGAGGACCCGGTCCGCCGTCGCCGGTCCCGCCGGACCGGCCGCCTGAGCGATCCAAAGCGCCGCCAGCGCGGTCTGTCCCATCTGTCCAGCCGCCGCCGCGTCGGAGAGCGCGAGCAGCCACCCAGTTGGCGCGCCGCTCCGGCCGCCATCCAGCGCGGCGATGCGCGCCCGCTGCTCGTCCGTGACGGCTGCGCCCACGGCGGCCAGGATCAGGATCCGTCGTGCGATCCGCGTGCGCGCGGCGGGCGCTGTCGCCGCCGCCAGCGCCTCGAACTGGCGGTCGATCGCGCCAGGATCGGTCAGCAATCCCGCGACTTCGGCCGACAGCGCGTCGGAGACGATGGGCGGCGGGGACGCAGCCGGCGGGTCGCCGAGACCCAGCCGCCGGGATAGAGCGATCTCCAGCCCGTTCCGGAAGGACGCTGTCCCCGGATTGCCGCCCCCCGCCAGCAGCGCGCTCATCAGGCGTGAGAAGACCGCGTCGCGTTCGGTCTGGTTGGCGAGGCTGAAGGTGACGGCCGCGGCGTCGGCCTGGCCATCCAGCGCCTGGCAGAAGGCGCGCAGGCGCAGCCAGTAGACGCGTTCCCGATCGACCGTGAGGTCGCGCGCCGTTTCGCAGGCGCGCTCCGGCCGGGCCGTACGCAGGAAGGCCTCCGCGGCGGCGCGGGACAGGGGCTCGTTGCGGGTCTGGCCGGGCGCCCGATCGAGGATACGGGCGGCTCCCTCCGCCTGGCCCAGCGCGATCAGCGCGTTCGCTCGCGCCGCCGCCAGATCAGCATCGGAGCCCGCGCCGGACGGGGCGTTGGCGCCGGTGGCCAGCACGCGGACGGACAGGGCCCGCGCCGCCGGGGACAAGGGCTGGCGGCTGATCCGATCGAACACCTCGCGGGCCAGCGACGGCGAGGCGTCGCGCCACAGGGTGTCTGGCAGCCCCGTCTCGGCCGCGGCCGGGAAGAACATGTCGAGGGCGGAGAGCGGCTCGACCTCCACCTGGGCGAGGGCCGGCGCGGCGGCGGCCAGGGCCGCGACAGCGGTCAGGACGCGGAGCGCTTTCATGGCGCGATGTTGGCGCGCATTCGCCGCCTCGTGTAAAGCCGCAACTGGCATGAGCCCGTCTCCCCCGTTTCCAGACCGGACCATCGCCCTCGTCGGGCTGATGGGCGTCGGCAAGTCGAGTGTCGGCCGCCGGCTGGCGGCAGCCCTCGGCCTGCCGTTCCGCGACGCGGACGTGGCGGTCGAGGAAGCCGCGGGGCGGTCGATCCCGGAGATCTTCGAACAGTTCGGCGAGGCCGCGTTCCGCGACGGCGAGCGGCGGGTGATCGCGCGCCTGCTGGAGGAGCCGCCGCATGTCCTGGCCACCGGCGGCGGCGCTTTCGTGAACTCGGAGACGCGGGCGCTGATCAAGGAAAGGGCGCTGTCGGTCTGGCTGAAGGCGGACCTGGCGCTGCTCGCCCGCCGTGTGTCGCGCAAGGACAACCGGCCGCTGCTGGTCGGCAAGGACCCGATGGCGGTGCTGCAGGAACAGGCCGCGGCGCGGTATCCGGCCTACGCCGAGGCCGACATCGTGGTGGAGACCGGCGACACCCCGCACGCCCAGGCGGTGGACGCCATCCTCGCCGCCCTTCGCACCAGAGCC
>DASPLZ010000384.1:0-5488 GCA_035627295.1 Phenylobacterium sp.
CGCCGCCGCGGCCGAGGCGGCGGGCGCCGGCGCGGCGGTGGCCGAAGCCGACGTCCGGCTGAACCAGCTCAGCCCCCGCGCGCCCTCGGCGGGGCGCATCGAGGAGGTGTTCTTCCGCCAGGGCGAGTGGGCGCCGGCCAACCAGCCGGTGCTCTCGCTGCTGCCCGACGCGCGGGTGAAGATCCGCTTCTTCGTGCCGGAGAAGGCGGTGGCGGCCTATCGCGCGGGGAAGACGGTGCGCTTCGCCTGCGACGGATGCCAGGCGCAGAGCGCGACCATCTCCCACGTCAGCCCGAGGCCCGAGTTCACCCCGCCGGTGATCTACAGCCGCGGGGCGCGCGACCGGCTGGTGTTCCTGGTCGAGGCCCGGCCCGAGCGGCCGGCGCAGCTCGCGCCCGGCCAGCCGGTCGACGTCACGCCGCTGGAGCCCTGAGATGGCGGCGGCCATCGACGTGCGGGGCCTGAACAAGAGCTTCGGCGACAAGCATGTGGTGCGCGACGTCTCGATAAAGGTGGAGGAGGGGCGGGTGACCGGTTTCCTCGGGCCGAACGGCTCGGGGAAGACCACGACCATGCGGATGCTCTGCGGCCTGCTGACGCCGGACAGCGGGGAGGGGACCTGCCTCGGCCTCGACATCCGCACCGAGGCGCGGAAGATCAAGCGGCTGACCGGCTACATGACCCAGAAGTTCTCGCTCTACGAGGACCTGACCATCGCCGAGAACCTGCAGTTCATCGCCCGCGTCTATGGCATGGACGACCGTACCCGGCGGGTGACGGAGGCCCTCGACAAGCTGGGCCTGGCAAGCCGCAGGGACCAGGCGGCGGGGCAGCTCTCCGGCGGGTGGAAGCAGCGGCTGGCGCTGGCGGCGGCGGTGCTGCACGAGCCGCGCCTCCTCTTGCTCGACGAGCCTACGGCGGGGGTCGATCCGAAGGCGCGGCGGGAGTTCTGGGACGAGATCCACGCCCTGGCCGGCGAGGGCCTGACGGTGATGGTCTCCACCCACTACATGGACGAGGCCGAGCGGTGCCACGACATCGCCTACATCGCCTATGGCCGGCTGATCGCGCGCGGGACGGCGGACGAGCTGATAGCGGATTCGAAGCTGGTGACTTTCCGGGGCGAGGGGCCGGGGGCGGACCGGCTGGCGAGCGAGATCGCAGGCAGGCCGGGCGTCGAGATGGCCGCGCCCTTCGGCTCGGAGGTGCACGTCTCGGGGCCGGACCGCGCGGCGCTGGAGGCGGCGATCGGGCCCTACCAGCGGGACGGCTGGCGCTGGAGCGAGATGACCCCGACCATCGAGGACGTGTTCATCCATCTGATGAACCGCTCGGAGGACAACTTCCCATGATCTCCGGCGCCCGCATCGCGGCGGTGATGGTCAAGGAGTTCATCCAGCTGACCCGCGACCGGCTGACCTACGCCATGATCCTGGCGGTGCCGGTGATGCAGCTCCTGCTGTTCGGCTATGCGATCAACAACGACCCGAAGAACCTGCCGGCCGTGGTGATGGACCAGGACCGCAGCGTCTGGTCGCGCTCGGCGCTCGCGGGGATGCGGAACACCGGCTACTTCAGGTTCGTCGAGGAGGCGCGGACAGAGGCCGAGATCGATGCCGCCATCGAGACCGGGCGCGCGCAGTTCGCGGTGGTCGTGCCGCCGGACTTCGGCCGCCGGGTGGTGCGGGCCGACAAGCCGCAGGTGCTGATCGAGGCCGACGCCTCCGACCCGACGACCACCGGCACGGCCCTGGCCGCCGCGGCCGGCCTGCCGGCCCAGGCGATGGCCCATGACCTGATCGGCCCGGTCGCGCGGCCGTCCGCGCCGCCGTTCGAGATCATCGTCCACCGGCGCTACAACCCCGAGAACATCACCGCCCACAATATCGTGCCGGGGCTGCTGGGCATCGTGCTCTCGATGACCCTGGTGATGATGACCGCCCTGGCCCTGACCCGCGAGCGCGAGCGGGGGACGATGGAGACCCTGCTGGCCACCCCTGTCGAGCCGCTGGAGGTGATGATCGGCAAGCTCGCGCCCTATGTCGGCATCGGGCTGATCCAGACGGCGATCATCCTCTTGCTGGCGCGGCTGCTGTTCGGCGTGCCGTTCGAGGGCGGCTGGGGGGCCCTGACGATCGGCGTGACCCTCTTCATCGTCGGCAGCCTGTCGCTGGGGTTCCTCTTCTCGACGCTCGCCAAGAGCCAGCTGCAGGCCATGCAGATGTCGGTGTTCTACCTTTTGCCGTCGCTGCTGCTCTCGGGCTTCATGTTCCCGTTCCGGGGGATGCCGGAATGGGCGCAGTGGATCGGCACGGCGATCCCGGTGACCCATTTCCTGCGGGTGGTGCGCGGGGCGCTCCTGAAGGGCGTGGGCGTGGCCGAGATGTGGCCGAGCCTGGTGGCGCTGCTGATCTTCGTGCTGGCGGTGACCGCGCTGGCGATGAGCCGCTACCGGACGACGCTGGACTAGCCGCGCTCAAATCCTCCCCCATGCAGCTAAGCGGAATGGGGGAGGGGCCGCGAAGCGGTGGAGGGGGCGAGGTTCTGCAGGGCGAGTCAGCAAGGAGGCGCCGGCGAAAACGTTCCGGGGCTTCCTCCAAGTCGCGCCCCCTCCACCGCTTCGCCCCCTCCCGCAGGCGGGGGAGGATTTGCGCCACGACATTACAAGGAATACATCCGCCGCCCGCTACCGCTGCGCGCGGCGCGAGGCTATGCAAGCGGCCCATGAAAACCCTGCTCATGGGCGCCGCACTCGGCGCGCTTTCGCTCGCCGCCTTCGGGCCGGCCAACGCCAACCCTCTGCAAGCGCCGGTTCAGGAAGAGATGCTCTTCCAGGCCGCCGCGCCGACCGCCGGGAGCGCGCCCGCCGCGTCCACCGTCGCGCCGAAGTTCGGCGCGTGGGGCATCGACCTCACCGGTCGGGACACCGCGGTTAAGCCCGGCGACAACTTCTTCCGCTATGCGAACGGGACCTGGTACGACAAATTCCAGATCCCCTCGGACCGCGCCCGCTCGGGCAATTTCGACAAGCTGACCGAGCTCTCCGAGGCCCGCTCGCGCAAGCTGATCGAGGACGCCGCGGCCGGCCGCTCCAACGATGTCGACGCGGCCCGCATGGGCGCCGCCTACCGCGCCTTCATGGACGAGGCGACCATCGAGAAGCTGGACGCGGCGCCCATCGCCGACGAGCTGGCCGCGATCCGCGCGGTGAAGGACCACAAGGGCATGACCGCCCTGATGGGCCAGGGCCAGGACACCCTGTTCGGCGGCGTGATCGGCATCGGCATCGGCGACGACGCCAAGGACCCGACCAAGGCGGCGGTCTACATGGGGCAGGGCGGCCTTAGCCTGCCGGACCGCGACTACTACCTGAAGCCGGAATTCGCGGACAAGAAGGCCAAGTACCAGGCCTATGTCGCCCAGATGCTGGGCATGGCCGGCTGGGAGAACCCCGAGGCCAACGCCAAGGCCATCGTCGATCTGGAGACGAAGATCGCCGAGGCCAGCTGGAGCCGCATCGAACAGCGCGACCGCGACAAGACCTACAACCCGATGAGCCGGGCGGAGCTGGCCAAGGCCTCGCCGAACTTCGACTGGGACGTCTGGTTCACCAATACCCAGATCGACCCCAAGGTGGACCGCTTCATCGTCGGGCCGGTGACGGCGGTGCCGAAGATCCTGGCGATCTACCAGGCGACGCCCATCGAGACGCTGAAGGCCTGGCAGGCGTTCAAGGTGACCGACAACGCCGCCGACCTGCTTTCCAAGCGGTTCGCCGACGCGCACTTCGAATTCCGCATGAAGGAGCTCTCCGGCCAGCCGGAGCAGAAGCCGCGCTGGAAGCGGGGCGTGGACGCGGTGGACGGGATGCTGCCGGACGCGCTCGGCCGGGTCTATGTGGCCGAGTACTTCCCGCCGGAGTCCAAGGCCAAGATGGACGCCCTGGTCGCCAACCTGCGCGTGGCCATGAAGCACCGCATCGACGGCAACGCCTGGATGAGCCCGGCCACCAAGGCCAAGGCCAACGAGAAGCTCGAGAAGTTCGTCGTCAAGATCGGCTATCCGGACAAGTGGCGCGACTATTCGCAGGTCCAGCTGAAGGACGACGATGCGATGGGCAATGCGCTGGCCGTCGCCAAGTACAACTGGGCCTATGACCGCGCGCGCCTGAACCGGCCGACCGACCGGATGGAGTGGGGCATGACCCCGCAGCTGGTCAACGCCTCCTACTCCTCGACCAAGAACGCCATCACCTTCCCGGCGGCGATCCTGCAGCCGCCGTTCTTCGACCCGGACGCCGATCCGGCGGTGAACTACGGCGGCATCGGCGGGGTGATCGGCCACGAGATCAGCCACGGCTTCGACGACCAGGGGCGCAAGTCCAACGGCGAGGGGGTGCTGACCGACTGGTGGACGGCCGAGGACGCCACGCGCTTCAAGGCCGAGGCGGCCAAGCTGGGCGCCCAGTTCGACACCTACGAGCCGGTCCCGGGCGCCAAGGTGCAGGGCGGCCTGACCATGGGCGAGAACATCGGCGACCTGGCGGGCCTCCTGATGGCGCTCGACGCCTACAAGATGTCGCTGGGCGGCAAGCCGGCGCCGGTGCTGGACGGAGTGACGGGCGAGCAGCGCGTCTTCCTCGGCTGGGCGCAGGTCTGGCGCGAAAAGCGCCGCGAGGCCTCGGCCCGCCAGCAGGTGGTGTCCGATCCTCACGCCCCGGCGCAGTTCCGGGTGATCGGCCCGGCGCGCAACATCGACGCCTGGTACGCGGCTTTCGACGTGAAGCCGGGCGACAAGTACTACGTCGACCCGAAGGATCGCGTGCGGATCTGGTGATCCTAGCGCAACCCCTCCCCCTGAGGGGGAGGGGCTATTTGGTGGCCGCCCGCACCGCCTGCACGAAGGCGTCGCGCTGTTCGTAGAGCTCGGGCGAGCCCGCCAGCGGCCAGGCCGAGTTGATGGCGATGATCAGGTTCTCCTTCGGATAGGTGATGATCGCCTGGCCGAAGATGCCGAGGGCCGAATAGCTGCCGTCGTCCCTGGTCCACCAGAAGTAGCCATAGCCTTCGCCGGGATCGCCGGTGGGCAGGAGGGGGCTGGTCGCCTCGGCCATCCAGCCGTCGGGAACGACGGGGGCCCCGTCGATCTCGCCGCCGCCGAGCACGAAGAGGCCGATCCGCGCGTAGTCGCGCAGCGTCATGCTCATGCAGCAGCCGCCGCGCTCGTGGCCGCCGGGGTCGAGCATCCAGACGGCGTCCTGCTCCATGCCGTAGGGCGCCCAGATCTTCTCGGAGAGGTACTCGCCGATCGGCTTGCCGACCGCGTTGGAGACGAGGATGCCGGCCAGGTCGGTCTCGCCCGTCTTGTAGACGAACTTCCCAGGCGGCTGCTCGCGCGGCAGCCGGCGCATGTAGCTGACGATGGGGTTCACGCCGGGCTCGAGCACCGACATGCCGGCCTTGGCGACGTCCGAGTTCGGGTCGGCGTA
>DASPLZ010000385.1:0-2394 GCA_035627295.1 Phenylobacterium sp.
GCCGGCCCGAGCCGCGCTCCACCACCGGGAAGCCGGAGATCCTGCGCCGCGCCTTGATCTCCCGCACCTCGCCGAGCGTGGTGTCCGGGTGGATGGTCAGAGGATTGATGACCATGCCGCTTTCGTAGCGCTTCACTTCGCGCACCTGGTCGGCCTGCTCCTCGACCGTCAGGTTGCGATGCAGGATGCCCATGCCGCCGGCTTGGGCCATGGCGATGGCCAGCCGGCTTTCGGTGACCGTATCCATGGCGGCGGACACGATCGGCACGTTCAATTTCAGCGTTCGCGTGAACTGGCTGGCGACATCCACCTGGGTGGGCATGACGTCCGAGGCGCCGGGTTCGAGCAAAACATCGTCGAAGGTGAGCCCTTCGCGAATCTCCATGAGACTCTCCGTTTTGCGGGCGCGGTATCGCCGCGCGGGCGGGGCGAGTCAATGCGTCCTTCGAGACGGCCGCTTCGCGGCCTCCTCAGGATGACGAAGTCAGCAGCAGCCATAGTCATGGTGAGGAGCGGCCCGCAGGGACGCGTCTCGAACCACGCAGGGCCGCTCAGCGCCCCTTGAACCCCGTCGCGGCGATGAAGACCTCGGAGCTGTCGGCCCGGCTGGCCTTGGGCTTGAGGTTGCGCACCTCGGCGAAGCGCGCCTTCAGCCCCGCCATCACCTCGGCCGTCTCGCCCCCCTGGAAGGCCTTGGCGACGAAGGCGCCGCCGGGCTTCAGCACCTCGACGGCGAAATCGGCGGCGGCCTCGATCAGGGCGACGATGCGCAGGTGGTCGGTCTGGCGGTGGCCGACGGTGTTCGGCGCCATGTCCGACAGCACCACGTCCGGCGCGCCGCCGAGCATCTCGATGAGCAATGGCCCGCACGCCGGGTCCGTGAAGTCCATCTGGACGATCCGGGCCGGCGGGATCGGATCGACCTCCAGGAGGTCGACGCCGACGATGTCGGTCACGCCGCGCTCGACCGCCACCTGGATCCAGCCGCCCGGCGCACAGCCGAGGTCGACCACCCGGCGGCCCGGGCGGAACAGCTTCAGCTTGTCGTCGATCTCGCTGATCTTGAAGGCCGCCCGGCTGCGATAGCCCTTGGCGCGCGCCTCGGCGGCGAAAGGGTCGTTGATCTGCCGCTCCAGCCAGGCCTGCTGCGAGGGCGTCCGGCCGTAGGCGGTCTTCAGCCGCGCCGGCGTCGCGCGGCCGGAATCCCCGCCTCGGGTCGGCGGGCGGACCATTCCCTTGCGCGGCGGCGGCTTGTCGTCGCTCATGACCGCCCCCGTCCGCCGCGCCGGCGGCGTCGGCGCGGCCGCTCGCCGGACATCAGCCCGATCAGCAGCCCCTCGCGCAGGCCGCGGTCGGCCACCCGCACCCGCGAGCAGGGCCAGAGCTCCTGCACCGCCTGCAGGATCGCCGCCCCCGCCAGCACCAGGTCGGCGCGGTCCGGGCCGATGCAGGGCTGGGCCGCCCGTTCGAGGGCGGTCAGGGCCAGGAGCCGGTCCGCCGCCGCCTCGCATTCGCGCCGGTGCATCCACAGGCCGTCGACGCGGCTGCGGTCATAGCGCGGCAGGTTCAGATGCAGGCCGGCCAGGCTGGTGATCGCCCCCGAGGTGCCGATCATGTGGGCGCGATCGGCCTCGAAGGCGCCTTTCAGCGGTTCGGCGTGGGGGAAGCGCGCCACCTCGGCCTTCACCGCCTCGACCATGGCGCGGAACCACTCGGCGGTGGCCGTCTGGCCCTCCGGGAAGCGCTCGGCCAGGGTGACCACGCCCATCGGCACCGAAAGCCAGGCGCGGATGTTCGGCCGGCCGTCCACCAGGCCGTCGTTAAGGTCCACCCAGGAAAGTTCCGTCGAGCCCCCGCCGACATCGACCACCAGCGCGGCCTCGGCGGTCTCGTCCAGCAGGTTCAGGCAGCCGGCGACGGAGAGATGCGCCTCCTCCTTCGGCGTGATCACCTGCAGGCGCAGGCCCGTCTCCTCGGCCACCCGGGCGATGAATTCGCCGCCGTTGTCGGCCGAGCGGCAGGCCTGGGTGGCGATAGCGCGCAGGCGCACCACCCGGCGACGGCGGATCTTCTCGGCGCTGACCTTCAGCGCCGCCAGCGCCCGCTCCATGGCCGCCTCGGAGAGCCGGCCGGTCTGGGTAAGGCCCTCGCCCAGCCGCACGATTCGCGAATAGGCCTCCACCACCCGGAACCCGCTTCCCGCGGGAGTCGCGATCAAGAGGCGGCAATTGTTGGTGCCGAGGTCGATGGCGGCGTAGTTCGCGCCCTCCTGCGGCCGTCGCGGGCGGCCGTCGACTTGGCCGCCGGGCGCTTCTCGCGCCTCGGTCATGGACCTATCCCGTCCCAATGCAGGCGCATCCACGGCGCCTCGTTTCACGGCATAGGTAGCAAGCC
>DASPLZ010000386.1:0-2419 GCA_035627295.1 Phenylobacterium sp.
CCCGCCGCGGTCCGCGAATACGTCGGCCACGGGCACGAGGTGGTGGTGGAGAGCGGCGCCGGCGGCGGCGCGGGCTATGCCGACGAGGCCTACGTGCGGGCCGGCGCGAAGATCCTCCCCGACGCCGACGCGGTCTTCGCCGAGGCGAAGATGATCGTGAAGGTGAAGGAGCCGCAGGCGGTCGAATGGGCTCGGCTCGGCGAGGACCATATCCTCTTCACCTACCTGCACCTGGCGCCCGACCCGAAACAGGCCGAGGGCCTTCTGCAGTCCGGCTGCGCCGGCATCGCCTACGAGACGGTGACCGACGCCCGCGGAGGCCTGCCGCTGCTGGCCCCGATGTCCGAGGTGGCCGGCCGCATCGCCGTCTTTTCCGCCGGCGAGACCCTGCTGAAGCACAACGGCGGCATGGGCCTGCTGATCTCCGGCGTGCCCGGCGTTCCTCCCGCCCGCGTCTGCGTGCTCGGCGGCGGGGTGGTCGGCTCCAACGCCGCGCGCATGGCCATCGGCCTGGGCGCCGAGGTGGTGGTGCTGGAGCGCTCGATCCCGCGCATGCGCGAGCTGGACGACATGTTCCTTGGCCGCATCCTCACCCGCTACTCCACCCTCGACGCGGTCGAGGAGGAGGTGCTGAAGGCCGATGTGGTGATCGGCGCGGTGCTCACCGCCGGCGCCGCCGCGCCCAAGCTGGTCACCCGCGAGCACCTGAAGGCGATGAAGAACGGCTCGGTGCTGGTCGACGTCTCCATCGACCAGGGCGGCTGCTTCGAGACCAGCCGGCCGACCACCCACGCCGAGCCGACCTATGTGGTCGACGGCGTGGTCCACTACTGCGTGGCCAACATGCCGGGCGCGGCGCCGCGCACCTCCTCCGAGGCGCTGGTCCACGCCACCCTCTCCTTCGGCCTGGCCCTGGCGGACAGGGGCCTCGACGCCCTGAAGGCCGACCCGCACCTGGCCAAGGGGCTCAACGTGCTGAAGGGCGAGGTCACCCACCCGGCGGTGGCCCAGGCGCTGGGCAAGCCGTTCGTCGATCCGTTCGGGGTGTGGGCTTAGGCGCTGTGCGTCCTTCGAGACGGCCGCTTCGCGACCTCCTCAGGATGACTAACTCAGCAAAAACTAGTCATGGTGAGGAGCGCGTAGCGCGTCTCGAACCACGCAAAGCATGTCCGCGCTTGCCAACGGCTCTGCTTGGCGCGATCTAGCGCGCCGAAGGCGGTCTTCCGCAAGGAAGCCAAGAGGGAACGGGGTGAGACGCCCCGGCTGTGCCCGCAACTGTAAGCGGCGAGCCTCCCGTCCGTCCGCGCGAGCGGCGCCACTGGGCCCAGGCCCGGGAAGGCGAGGGTGGAAGGCGGCGACCCGCAAGTCAGGAGACCTGCCGCCTTCCGTCGCTCGACCGGGGTCCGGGACCAGGCCATCGGCGCGGGAAGGCTCAAAGCGCCTTTCGTAGCAGCGACTCCGCATGGCCCCGCCGTCCGGGCCGGTCGCTCTCGCCTCGCCCCGGCGGCTCCGGGGGCCGGGCTCGGAAGGACAACCCGCCATGAAGCGCCTGCTCCTCACGACCGCGGGCCTCGCGCTCGCGCTATCCACCCCCGCCCTGGCCGACAGCGCCGTCGATGAACTGGTGGTCACCGCCGCCCGCCTGCCGGCCGACCCAGCGGAGATCACCGGCGCGCGGATCATCGACCGCCAGGAGATCGAGGCCCGCCAGGCGGCCTTCGCCACCGACGTCCTGGCCCTGGTCCCCGGGATCAGCATCGCCCGCACCGGCGCCTTCGGCGGGACCTCGGCCATCCGCATCCGCGGCGCCTCGCCGGACAAGACCCTGGTGCTGGTCGACGGCGTACCGCTGAACGACCCCTCCGATCCGAATGGCAGCTACGACTTCGCCGACCTGCAGCTCGCCGATATCGAGCGCGTCGAGGTGCTGTCCGGTCCGCAGAGTTCGCTCTGGGGGTCTGACGCCATCGGCGGCGTCGTCTCCCTCACCAGCCGCGAACTCGACGGCTGGCGCGCCGAGCTGGAGGGCGGCGCGTTCGCCGCCTGGCGGGGCTCGGCCGCCGCGGGCCTCGCCGGCGAGCGCCGCGCGATCGGCGTCAGCCTCGCCGGCTACCGCAGCGACGGGATCTCCAAGGCCGACAAGGATGACGGCGCGACGGAGAGGGACGGCTTCGAGACCTTCACCGCCTCCGTGAACGGCCGGCTTGCGGCCAGCGACGTCCTCACGCTCGACGGCCGCGTGCGCTACACCGACACCGACACCGAAACCGACGGCTTTCCCTTCCCGGACTTCCTGCTCGGCGACACGCCCGACCGCTACCGTAGCCAGACCTGGTCCGGCTTCGCGCGGGCGCGGCTGGCCGGCTTCGTCGGGCTCGAACACGAGTTCAGCCTCAGCGCCCACGCCATCGACCGGGAG
>DASPLZ010000387.1:0-10705 GCA_035627295.1 Phenylobacterium sp.
ATGAAGTTGCCGGCGGCGTTGTTGATGAGGCCGGTCAGCGGGCCGCCGGCCCAGGCCTCGTCCATCATATCGTGGATCGCTTCGGGCACGCGGATGTCGCAGGCGATCGGGATCACCTTGCCGCCGTGAGCGCCCATCAGCTCCTTGGCGGTCTCCTCCAGCACCCCGCCGCGGCGGCCGCAGATGATCACCTCGGCGCCCAGCATCAGCAGCGCCTCGGCCATCTCCTTGCCCAGGCCCGTGCCGCCGCCGGTGACCAGGATGCGATGGCCCTTCATCAGGCCGGGGCGGAACATCAGGTCGTCGGCGGTGAACATGGGCGTCTCCCTTGGTTGGCCGACAGTCGATCCGCCTTCCGCCGGGGCGGTCAAGCGGTCCCGCATGTCTTGCAGCCCATCTACCGCGCCGGCTGGCGTTCTCCCGTGTCATCCCGGACGCCCGAAGGGCGATCCGAGACCCAGGGGGGTGCGCACGGCCCTCGGTCCCGGCTCTACAGCCCGCTCCGCGGGCCTCCGGCCGGGATGACACGGCGATTGTGAGGCCAACTCAGCATCCGAGGATAAGCGATGGGCGAAATGTCCTGCGTGTCTCACCCGGCAGGCGCCGATGTCCCGCCTTTATATGTCCCGCGAGTCTCCTATTTCGCCGGGTCGACCAGGGCGTCGTAGACCAGCGGGTAGGAGAGGCTGCGCAGCGCGGGCGTGCCGGCGCCGGGGACGCTGCCCTGCAGGTTCTGGATCATGCCGACGAAGACCACGTCGTGGGTCGGGTCGACCCAGTACCAGGTGCCGAACGCGCCGCCCCAGTAGTGGGTGTTCAGGCCCTGCGGCGTGCCGGCGACCTTGGGGTCCAGGATCACCGCCACGTCCATGCCGAAGCCGACGCCTGCCTGGCTGGGGCCGTAGAGATCGACCGTGACGCCGGGTTTCAGGACGTTCTGGTACATCAGCTTGACGGTTTCGGGCTTGAGGATGCGGGCGCCGTCGAGCTCGCCGTGGTTCGCCAGCATCTGGGCGAAGCGCCAGTAGTCCTCGGTCGTGGAGAAAAGCCCGCCGGAGCCCGCCAGGAACTTCGGCCTGGCGGTCAGCACCGGGCGGGCCGACTGGTCGGCAGGCGTGATCTTGCCGTCCTTGTAGGTGTTGATGCTGACGACGCGGCCGGCCTTGGCCGGGTCCACCCAGAAGCCGGTGTCGGCCATCTTCAGGGGATCGAAAATGCGCTGCTTGAAGAACTGATCGAGACTCTGGCCGGAGAGCTTCTCGACCACATAGCCCTGGATGTTGACGCTCGGGCCGTAGTCCCAAGCCGTGCCCGGCTGGGTGGCGAGCGGCAGGACGGCCAGCTTATCGACCATGCCCTGCAAGTCGCTGTCGTTCAGGTCCGCCCCTTCATAGGTCGACGAGACGCCGAAGCCCGCCGAATGGCTCATCAACTGGGCCATGGTCATCGGCGAGGCCTGGCCCGCCAGCTGGCCGTCCGGGCCCTTCACCTTCAGGTTCGCGAACTCGGGGATGTGCTTGGCGACCGGGTCGTCCAGCTTCCACTTGCCCTCCTCGTAGAGGATCATCATCGCCACGCCGGTGATGGGCTTGGTCATCGAGGCGATGCGGAAGATGGCGTCCTTCTGCAGCGGCTTGCCGCTCGCCAAGTCGGCTTTGCCGTAGGCGTCGAAGTGCACGACCTTGCCGTGGCGGGCGACCAGGGTGGTGACGCCGGCCAGCTTCTGCTGGTCGACCAGGCCGCGCATCTGGGCGTCGAGGGCGCCGAGCCCCGCGGCCGTGAAGCCGACTTCCTCGGGCTTGGCGAGCTTAACCTCGGCCAGGGCCGGCGCGGCCAGGGCGCCGGCCAGCGTGATGGCGGTGAGCGCGCAAAGGCGCGGGCGGCGAAGCGCCATGGAAATCCCCCTAATGAAATTCTTGGTCTTGGAAATGGCGTGCGCATCTTCGCCTTGCGCGGCGGGAGACGGCAAGAGGCGCATAGATAATGGGTGGCTGCGGTAATGCCGTGCGTGGTTCGAGACGCGCTGCGCGCTCCTCACCATGACTAGGTTGTGCTGCCTTAGTCATCCTGAGGAGGCCGCGAAGCGGCCGTCTCGAAGGACGCAGGAAGGCTCAGCGGCTCTGCGAAAGGCGGGTCATCAGGAGCGCCGCGCGTTTGGTCTGGCGTTCGAAGGTGGAGAGGTCGACCGTCTCGCCCGGCGCGTGGGAGCCGGAGCCCCCGGGACCCAGGCCGATCAGGCCGTCCACCTTGCCGGCCACGAAGGCGATGTCGCCGGCGCCCCGCTTCAGGGGGTCGAGTTCGGCCATCTGCGGCAGGCCGAGGTCGCGGTTGACGGCGTTGAGCTCATTCAGCAGCGCCCGCGAGCCCTCGGTCGGCGGCATGGCGGGGTAGCCGTCCTGAAAGCTGATCTTGGCCTCCGCGCCGTTCAGCGGCCGGGCGACGATGGCGCGCATCTTTTCGCGGATGCGCTCGGTCTGGGCGTTGGAGAGGGTGCGCAGGTCGCCGTGGGCGATGGCCTTGGCGGCGATGATGTTGGTCTTGCCTGTGGCCGTCCCGCCGGTCGCCAGGGCGTTCACCTCGGCGGTCGCGCCGCCGAGCACCAGGCCGGGGTTGAAGGTGGCGTTGGGCTCGCGCAGCTCCTCGCGGAAGGCGTCGAGGATGCGGGCGAGCTCATAGATCGCGCCATCGCCCGCGCCCTGGCTGAAGACGCCCGACGAGTGGCCGGACCTGGCCGTCACCTCCACCGTCCACTGACCCGAGGAGCGGCGGGCGATGGAGCCCATGTCCTTGCCCCCTTCCTGCGCCAGGCCCTCGAACTCCAGGGCGACGTCGCTCTGATCGGCGGCCTTCAGCAGCTCGGCGCGGGCCGCGTCCAGGGGGCGGCCGGGGCGCTCCTCGTCGCCGGTCAGGACGATGGTGATGTCGGCGTCCTTCAGGGTCCCCGCCGCCTGCATGGCGCGCAGGGCCGCCAGCATGACCACGAGGCCGCCCTTCATGTCGCCGGCGCCGGGGCCTTCGGCGACGGTCGGGCTCTTCTTCACGTATTTCTGGAAGGGGCTGTCGGGCTCGAAGACGGTGTCGAGGTGGCCGATCAGCAGCATGCGCTTGCCGCGCCCGGCGCCCTTGTGGGTGGCGACCAGGTGGCCGGCGCGGCCGGTCTGCGGCTTCGGGATCCACTGCACCTGGAAGCCCAGCGGCTCCAGCTCCGCGCGCATCATGCGGCCGACCTCTTCGACGCCGGCGAGGTTCATGGTGCCGCTGTTCACATTGACCAGCTTCTCCAGCAGCGCCTCGGAGCGGGCCTGCTCGCGGCCGGCGGCGGCCACGACCCTGGCCTCGGCGGGGGTGAGCTTGCCTTGCGCGGCCGCCGGGACGGCGGTGAGCGCCAGGGCGGCGGCGAGGGTGAGGGCTTTGATCATTTCACGCGCTCGATCAGGGCCTGCGCGCCGGCCGGGGCGCGCACCTTGCCCTCGTGGATGATGAAGGCGAAGACGTCGCGCGGCGCCTTCTCGGCCGGCTCGGCGAAGGTCGGCAGGCCGTCCGGCTGGCCGCCGGTCGCCCAGATCTTCAGGCGGGCGGCCCACTCGTCCAGCTCCTTGGGCGGATAGGCGGTCTCGACATCATCGGAGCCGGTCTGCAGCCGGGCGTAGACGAAGTCCGCCGTCACGTCGGCGATCTCCGGATAGGTGAGGTGCTTGGCGTAGATGTTGGCGACGCCGTACTTGCGCAGCAGCCTGGGGAAGTCCGCCGTGCAGAAGCTGTCGTGGCGCACCTCGACGGCGTGGCGCAGGGGCCGGCCGCCGAGCGACTTGGGCAGGAGGGCGAGGAAGCCTTCGAAGTCCTCGGGGTCGAACTTCTTGGTGGGCGCGAACTGCCAGAAGATCGGGCCGAGCCGGTCGCCGAGCTCCTCCAGTCCCTGCGAATGGAAGCGCTCCAGCGACTCGCCGGCCTCGGCCAGCACCTTGCGGTTGGTGGTGAAGCGCGAGCCTTTCACCGTGAAGACGAAGCCGTCCGGCGTCTCGTCGCGCCACTTCCTCCAGCTGTCCGGCTTGAAGGTTGAATAGTAGGTGCCGTTGATCTCGATGGCGGTCAGGTGGCGGCTGGCGTAGCTGAGCTCGTCCTTCTGCTTCAGCGTGCCCGGATAGAAGACTCCGCGCCACGGCTCGAACGTCCAGCCGCCGATGCCGATGCGGATGTCGCCGGATTGGGTCATCGGGTCGTCCTTCCTGACCGCGCTGAACGGCCCTGCGTCCTTCGAGACGCCCGCTCGCGCGGGCTCCTCAGGATGACTAGCTCAGCAAATGCACAAACCTAGTCATGGTGAGGAGCGGGTCCGTCAGGACCCGCGTCTCGAACCACGCACGGAGCTACTTCCGCTCGCTCGCCGAGGCGTCGCGGGCGGCCTTGAACTCGGCGCCTTCGTTCCACTCGGGCCAGTCGCCGGAATCGGCCAGAGCGCGGCCGACGGCGTACTGCAGCTGCAGGTCCTTCAGGGCGCCGTCCCAGTTCCAGTTCGGGCTGAACTCGTCGTCCGGCTGGTGGTAGCGCTTGGCGATGTAATCGTCGGCCGCCGCCTTGCCGGCCGCCACGCCGCCGTTGACCAGGTCCTGGCCCCCCTTGGCGTACATGGCCGGCACGCCGCGCTTGACCAGCGAGAACTGGTCGGAGCGGTAGAAGGAGCCGGCCTCGGGCCGCGGGTCGGGACTGACCACCTGGCCGTTCGCCTTGACCGCGGCGGCCATGTACCTGTCGACCTCGCTGGTCCCCTGGCCGATGGCCACCACGTCGCGGGTGGCGCCCAGGAGGGAGAGGCCGTCCATGTTGATGTTGATGGCCGTCTTGCCCAGCGGATAGAGCGGGTTGGCCGCATAGTATTCCGAGCCGAGCAGCCCCTTCTCCTCGGCGGTCACCGCATTGAAGATCACCGTGCGCTTCGGCTTCGGGCCGCTGGCGAAGGCGCGGCCGAGCTCGACCAGGGCGGCCGTGCCGGTCGCGTTGTCCGAGGCGCCGTTGTAGATTCTGTCGCCGTTGGCGTCCGCCGGGCCGACGCCCAGGTGGTCCCAGTGCGAGGTGTAGAGGACGTATTCGTCCGCCCGGTCCGTGCCCGGCACGATCCCGACCACGTTCTTGGAGACGATGGTCTTGGCCTCCACGTCGGCCTCGGCCGAGAAGGTGACGCCCTTCAGCTCCACCGGCTTGAAGGCGCGGGTGCGGGCCTCGGCCTTGGCCTTCTCGAAGTCGAGACCGGCGCGCTTGAAGAGGTCCACGGCCACATCGCGCTGCACCCAGGCCTCGAGCGGCGCATGCTCGGCCTTGGGGTTGTCGCGGACGATGTCGAAGATGGTGATGGTGTTGGAGTTGGCGACCGTCGCCCAGCCGTAGGAGGCCGGCGCGGTCTCGTGGATGACGATGTAGCCCAGCGCGCCCTGGCGGGCGGCCTCCTCGTACTTGTAGGTCCAGCGGCCGTAGTAGGTCATGGCCTTGCCGCCGAAGTCGCCTTCCCCGCCTTCGAAGTCGGGGTCGTTGACCAGCACGAGGGCGACCTTCCCCTTGAGGTCGACGCCCTTGTAGTCGTCCCAGTTGCGCTCCGGCGCCTTGACGCCATAGCCGATGAACACCACCGGGGCGTCCTTGATGGAGAGTTTGTCCTCGCCGGTCGCCATGGCGCGGATGGCGATCTCCTGGCGCTGGCGCATCGGCAGGGTCTGGCCGCCCGCCTTGAAGCTGGAGACCGGGTCGGCCCTGTTGTCGAACTGGGCGAGCGGCACGTCCTGGGTCCACCTGCGCTTGCCGTCCGGCCCCTTGTCGCCGCCGGGCTGCAGGCCGGCCTCGGCGAAGGCCTTGGAGACGTAGTCAACCGTCTTCACCTCGCCGGGGGTGGCCGGGGCGCGGCCTTCGTACTCGTCCGAGGAGAGGATGCGGATGTGCTCGGCCAGGCGCTTCGCATCGATGTCAGCGGGCTGGGCCAGGGCGGGGGTCGCGAGCACGGTCGCGGCGAACAGGATTGCCTTCATGGGGTCCTTCAAGGGGCGATTTTGGCGGCGACCCTAGCCGTGCGCGCACGGCTTCGCTAGGGCGCCGCTGCGGACAGTTTTTACTGGATCGCTCTGGAAACCTGCCGCGACGAAAGGTATGAGACCGCCGCCTGGGCGAGGCCGAGGCTGCGGTGCGGCCGAGAAAGCACGAGAGAGCATCTTCCGCGTGTCCTTCCGCCATCTCGCGATTTTCTGCGCCCTCGCGGGGGTGGCGGGCTGCGCCAGCGTGCGCCCGGCCGACACGCGCCTGCCCGCGGGCTATGAGGCGCCGGCCCAGGCCGCCGCCGAGGTCGACCTGGCGCAGTGGTGGACCGCCTTCGGCGATCCGCAGCTGACCGGACTGATCGAAGAGGCGCTGGCCAACAGCCCCGACGCGCGCTCGGCGGCCGCCCGGCTGGAGGAGGCCAGGGCCCTGCGCTCCGGCGCCCTGACGCGGTTCCTGCCGCAGGGCAATCTCGTCGGAACCGGGCGCAAGACCGACAGCGAGGTGACCGACCTCGAGACCGAGGGCGAGGCCCCGCCCACCGGCGTGCCGGGCTTCACCCTGGGCGGGGAGACCGAGACCTACGCCCTGAACTTCGACGTCAGCTGGGAGGTCGACCTCTTCGGCCGCATCTTCGCCGCCCGCCGGGCGGCCAACGCCGAGCTGGCGGCGGCGCGGTTCAGCTATGAGGGCGCGCGGGCCAGCCTGGCGGCCAATGTCGCCGACAGCTACTTCCAGGCGCGGGGCCTGGCGATCCAGCTGGAGGACGCGCGGCGTACGGCCGCCATCCGGCGGGGCCTGCTCGACATCTCCGCCAGGCGCGTGGAGATCGGCATCGCCGCCGGCCAGGACGCCGACCGCATCGCCGGCGACCTTTCCCAGGCCGAGGCGCAGGTCGCCAGCCTGGAGGCCGAGCTGCAGGCGCAGCGGCGCACCCTGCTGGTGCTGGTCGGGCGGGGAATCGACCCGATCGCCAGCCTGCCGGTCGACGCCTCGATCAGCGCCCCGCCGCCGGTGCCGGCGACCCTGCCGGGCGAGCTCCTGGCCCGCCGGCCGGACGTGCGCGAGGCCGAGCAGCGGATGGTCTCGGCGACGGGGCAGGTGCAGCTGGCCAACCGGGCGCTCTTCCCGACCATCAACTTCACGCCGGGCGTGGGCCTGTCGAAATCGGTGCAGCCGGGGCTGGAGTTCTCCACCCGCAACTGGTCGATCGGCGGCAATGTGACCGTGCCGGTGCTGGACATCCCGCGCCTGCTCTCGGAGATCGACGCCTCCGGCGCGCGGGCCGAGCAGGCGGTGATCGCCTATGAGAAGGCGGTGCAGACGGCCTTCTCCGAGGCCGAGAGCGCCCTGGTGCGGCTGGACGCCGACCGGCGGGGCGTGGCCCTGCTGACCGAGGGCGAGCGGCGCGCGCAGCGGGCGTACAACGCCTCGAAGATCGGGTATGACGCGGGGCTGCAGGACCTGCAGTCGACGCTGAACAACGAAGCGGCCTGGCGGGCCACCCGCAGCCAGCTGACCGCCGCCCAGGTGCAGGCGGCCCGGCGCGCGGTGCAGGCCTACAAGGCGCTCGGCGGCGGCTGGCCGGCCGAGACCATCCCGCCGGGAACGCGGGCGCGATGAGGGGACGTTTCATGCAAGTTCGCGGCGCCAGATCCTCCCCCGTGCAACGGGGGAGGGGGACCCCGAAGGGGTGGAGGGGGCGTGACTTGGCGCAGACGGATCGACCCTGCGTCCTTCGAGACGCGCTGCGCGCTCCTCAGGATGACGAACTCTGTAATCGCACAAACCTAGTCATGGTGAGGAGCGGCGAAGCCGCGTCTCGAACCACGCAACGCATCTCAGTGCAGAACCTCGCCCCCTCCACCGCGAAGCCTGTCCTCGGGCCGGCCATTGGCCGGACCCGTGGGCG
The DNA here is from genome assembly GCA_035627295.1 of Phenylobacterium sp. Classification (GTDB taxonomy): domain Bacteria; phylum Pseudomonadota; class Alphaproteobacteria; order Caulobacterales; family Caulobacteraceae; genus Phenylobacterium. The sequence continues at coordinate 7,931 of DASPLZ010000387.1, forward strand.
GTCCCCCTCCCGCGCGCGCGGGGGAGGATTTGTCGCCGCGCTCGCCATGGTGACGCTGGCGCTCGCCGCCTGCGGCAAGGCCGAGCAACCGGAGGCCGCCAGCGCGCGCGCCCGTTCGGTCACGGTGGTGCGGATCGCCGAGCGGCCGATGAGCGGGGCGTTGTCGGCCACCGGCCAGCTGGTGCCGCGCGAGGAGGCGGCGGTGGCGGCCGAGGTCGGCGGCTATCGGGTGGCGCGGGTGCTGGTCGAGCAGGGCGCCTATGTGCGCGCCGGCCAGACCCTGGCGGTGCTCGACGGGACCCTGCTGGGCGCCCAGATCGACCAGCAGCGGGCGATCGCCGCCCAGGCCGACGCCACCGCCGACCAGGCCGAGGCCGAGGCCCGGCGGGTGCAGGGCCTGGACGGCACCGGCGTGCTCTCGCAGGAGGCCATCGAGCAGCGCCGCGCGACCGCCAAGGCGCAGCGCGCGGCCGCCAACGCCCAGGCCGCGGGCCTGCGCGATCTTGAGACCCGCCGGCGCAAGCTTTCCGTCACCGCGCCGGTCTCCGGCCTGGTGTTGAGCCGCGCCGTGCGGCCGGGCGACACCTCGGCGGTCGGGGGCGAGCCCTGGTTCCGCATGGCCCGCGACGGGCTGATCGAACTGGAGGCGCAGCTCTCGCAGAGCGACCTCGACCAGGTGCGCGTCGGTCAGCCGGCGCGGGTCACCCTGCCGAACGGCCAGGTGGTGGACGGCCAGGTGCGGCTGGTCAGCCCCAACGTCGACCCGCAGACCAAGCTCGGCGCTGTGCGCGTGCGCCTGCCGGTGCGTCCGGACATCCGCGCCGGCGGCTTCGGCCACGCCGAGTTCAGGAGCGAGGGCTCCGCGGTGCTGACCGTGCCGGAGACGGCGGTGCGCTATGACGCCGACGGCGCCTCGGTGATGACCGTCACCGCCCAGAACCGCATCAAGGAAGTCCCGGTGAAGACCGGCGACCGCGGCAGCGGCCTGGTGCGCATCCTGTCGGGCCCGCCGGCCGGCACGCGGGTGGTGAAGAGCGCCGCGGCCTTCCTGCTCGATGGCGACCTGGTGCGGCCGGTGGAGGAGGGCGCCGCGCCCGCCCCCGCCGCCAAGCCCGCGCCGACGCCGGCGGTGAAGCCCGCGCCCAGTCCGGCGGTGAAGTGATGGACGCCCACCAGCCCGCAGGCGACGGCCTTCGGATCTCGTCCTGGGCGATCCGCAACCCGATCCCGGTCTCGGTGCTGTTCATCGCCCTGATGCTGGCGGGCGTGGTCGCCTACTTCATGCTGCCGGTGAAGCTCTACCCGAACGTCTCGTTCCCGATGGTGGCGGTGACCGTCACCCAGAACGGGGCCGCGCCGGGAGAGATGGAGACCCAGATCACCCGGCCGATCGAGGACGCCATGGCCTCGATCTCCAACGTCAAGAACATTTATTCGACGGTGAACCAGGGCGTCTCGATGACCAACATCGAGTTCGAACTGGGCGAGGACCTGCAGAAGAAGACCGACGAGGTCCGCTCCAAGGTCGACCAGGCGCGCATGCTGCTGCCGCGCGAGATCGACGAGCCGAACGTGCAGCGGGTTGAGATCGATTCCGCCCCCATCGCCACCTATGCGGTGAACGCGCCCGAGATGAGCGACGTCGAGCTCTCCTGGTTCGTCGACGACACGCTCTCGCGCACCCTGCAGGCCGAGAAGGGCGTGGCGCAGGTGGCGCGCATCGGCGGGGTGGCCCGCGAGATCAACGTCATCGTCGATCCCGACAAGCTCGCCTCGCGCGGGCTGACGGCGGCGGAGGTCTCCAACGCCCTGCGCGGCTTCAGCATCGATGCGCCCGGCGGACGGGCGCAGATCGGCGGGCGCGAGCAGACCCTGAGGGTGCTGGGCTCGGTCAACGACATCGCGCGGCTGCGTGAGCTGACCATCCCCACCCAGGGCGGCGGATTCGTGCGGCTGGCCGACGTGGCCGAGATCGGCGACGGCTCGTCCGAGGTGCGGGGCTTTGCGCGCCTGAACGGCCGGCCGGTGGTGGCCGTGCAGATCATGAAGACCCGCGAAGCCTCGGACGTGCAGACCGAGGACCGGGTGATCGCCGCCCTCGCCAGGCTGGAGCAGCAGCACAAGGGCGTCACCTTCACCAAGGTGTTCTCCTCGGTCGACGAGACGCGCGCCTCCTTCAAGGCGACCCAGCATGTGCTGCTGGAGGGGATGATCCTGGCGGCGCTGGTGGTGTTCGTCTTCCTGCGCGACTGGCGGGCGACGGCGATCACCGCGGTGGCCATGCCGGTGGCGCTGATCCCCACCTTCGCGGTGATGGCCTGGGCCGGGTTCTCGCTGAACGTGGTCACCCTCCTGGCCCTGACCCTGGTGGTCGGCATCCTGGTGGATGACGCCATCGTCGAGATCGAGAACATCGAAAAGCGCGTCGCCCAGGGCGCGCGGCCCTATCAGGCGGCCATGGAAGGCGCCGACGCCATCGGCCTGGCGGTGGTGGCGACCACGGCGGCGATCATCGTGGTGTTCGCGCCGGTCTCCTTCATGAGCGGCATGGCCGGCCAGTTCTTCCGCGAGTTCGGCCTGACGGTCTGCGTGGCGGTGGCCTTCTCGCTGGTGGTGGCGCGGCTGCTGACGCCGCTGATGGCCGCCTACCTGCTGAAGCCCAAGGCGCATCCCAAGCCGCGCAAGGAATTCAAGGGCCTCTACCGCAACGCCCTGGAATGGGCGCTCGACCACCGGATCATCGCCTCGATCATCGGCGGTCTGATTTTTATCGGG
>DASPLZ010000388.1:0-3930 GCA_035627295.1 Phenylobacterium sp.
GTCGACCTTCTGGCCCGCGCCTCCACCCTGCCGACCAGCAACTCCCTGGCGGTTTTCGTCTACCAGCGGCTGCCCAACGACACCGACTTCTCGGTCCCCAAGGCCAGGGGGATCGCCGGCCTGAACTACGCCTTCATCGACACCCAGTTCGACTACCACTCCCCGACCTCGACCCCCGCCACGCTGGACAAGGGCTCCCTGCAGCACATCGGCCAGGAAGCCCTGGGCGCCGCCCGCGCCGTCGCCTTCGCAGACGCCTTGCCGAACCGCGCGCCCGACCGGGTCTACGACAGCCTGCTCGGCCTCAAGATCGTCAGCTATCCGCCCGCCGCCGGCTGGCTGATCGTGCTGACCGCCGCAGCCCTTGTCGCCGCCGCGACGCTGCGCGCCCGCAAAGCCGGCCGGCTCGCCTGGCTGGACCTGGCGCAGGGCGCCGCGGCGGGCCTCTATCTGCTGGGCCTCGCCGTCACCCTGCAGCATCTGGTCGGCCGCTTCGCCAGCGGCGGGCGGGTGTTCCTGGAGAGCCGCGGCGTGCTGGCCCGCTTCGACCTCTTCGAGGCCGGAGTCCTGGCCATGGCCCTGGCGGCCCTGCTCTTCACCGGCGCGATGCTGGCCCGCGGACGGCGCCGGCTGGTGATGGCCGCCCTGCCGCTGGCGGCGGGCCTGGCCGGTTCGGCCGTCGTCGGCTTCGACCTCTTCGGCGCGGCCGCCGGCGCGGCGACAGCGGTGCTCGCGCTCCTGGTCTTCGGCCGGCCGCTGGAGCGGGCCGGCGCCTGGGCGGGGATCCTGCTGACCGGCCTCCTGGCCGGGGCGGCGGCGCAGGGCGCAGCGCCGCTCGCCGCCTTCGTGCTCACCTGGCCGCTGCTGGTCGGCGCGATCCTGGCCTTCGCCACCGACCTGGGCGAACGGGGGGGCGCCTGGCGCTGGGGCCTGACGCTGGCGCTCGCCGCCGTCGCGGTGGGCTGGCTCCTGCAGCTCGGGATATCGCTGCTGGTCGGCATGGGCCAGGCGGAGGGTCCGGCGCTGATCCTCTGGCTGGCGGCGTTCGCGCTCTGGCCGCTGCTGCCGGCGGGCCGCGCGGGCTGGATCGGCGGGGCGGCGGCGCTGATCGTCGGCGTGGCCATCGCCCTCGCCTTGCGCGTCGGCGAGCCCTGGTCGGAGCGCTATCCCAAAAGCGTCTACGCCATCTTCCACCAGGACGCCGCCACCGGCCGCGGCTGGCGCGTCACCGACGGCGGCGACGCCGGCTGGGACCGCGCGGTGCTGGGGGGCGAGGGCCAGGCCCATCGCACGGCGCCCGAAGTCCGCCTAGCGCGACGGGCCGCGCCGGCCCCGGCCATCGCCCAGCCACCGCCGCAGGTCGCCGTCGCCCGCCTGCCGGACGGCCGCGTGCGGGTGACCGCGACCCCGGCCCCAGGCTCCGACAACGTCAGCCTGGAAGTGAAATCCTCGGTCGCGATGGACGGCCTCACCGCCGGCGGCGTGCCCGTGGCGGGCCGCGTGCCGGCCGGCCGGAAGCTCAGCCTGCGCTGGGAGGCGGCGCGGGACGGGGTCGCGCTGGAGTTCCGCCCCGCCGGAGCGGGCGCGTTGGAGATCGCCATGGGCAGCCTCGTCCCCAGCTGGCCGGCCACGGCCGCGCCGCCGCCGCCGATGCCGGAGCGGACCGTGGGCTTCTTCTCCTCCGGCTCGACGCTGGTGACCGACAAACGCCGGGTGTCCTTCTAGCCCCCGCCTGGGCTAGAAGGCGGCCCCATGGACGGGATTGTCATCTATCACAACCCGAGCTGCGGCACGTCGCGCACGACGCTCGCCCTGCTGCGCGAGCGCGGCCACGAGCCGCAGGTCGTCGAATACCTGCAGGCCGGCTGGACCCGCGAGCTCTTGGAAGAGCTCTTCCAGCGGATGGCGATCCGCCCGCGCGAGGCCCTGCGGGTGCGCGGCACATCGGCGCATGAACTAGGCCTCACCGACCCGACCGCGTCCGACGCGGCGATCCTGGCGGCCATGGTGCTGGACCCGATCCTGGTGGAGCGGCCGATCGTGGTCACGCCCAATGGTGCGGCCCTCTGTCGCCCGGCGGACTTGGTGCTGAGTTTGTTAGAGGAATCGTCGTAACTTCGCCTTAGTCGGCCCATAGCCGAGCTCTGGTTTTCGAAGGTCGGGACGAGAAACCTTTCGTTAACCATCAAAGGCAAAGGGTTGGCCGCCTGCCGCATCTGCAGGTTCGGCCCATTTTCAGTGGAAGACGCCGCGAAGTATTCGCCGGCGCCAGCGTTGGGGGCTTGATGCAAGAGTTCGATCCGCGGCGGTCCGCGCCACGCTTCCTGCCGCACGTGATGATGGCGGTGATCGGCTTCTCGGGCGCGGCCTACGCGCTCGACTACAGCCAGCGCCCGCAGGTCCTCTCGCCCACCGGCAAGGCCCTGACCCCCGTCGAGATCGCCGCCCTGCAGCACCAGGCCTTCGCCCAGGCCGAGGCCCAGCCCGGCTATGACCGCCCGGAGAACATCGAGCTGAAGGTGCGCCCCGGCGAGACCTTCGAAAGCGCCGTGCTGCGCGCCGGCGTGCCGGCCGCCGAGGTCCGCCAGGTGGTCGAGGCCATGGACGGGGCCTTCGACACGGTGAACATCAAGGCTGGCCTCGCCATCGACGCGGCCATCGCCCGCCCCCGCGAGCGGCGCGGCGCCGCCCGGCTGGTGGGCCTCTCGCTGCGCACCGGCCCGGCCAGCGCCCTCACCGTCTCGCGCACCTTCGACGGCGCCCTGAAGCTGCGCGAGCTGGAAGAGGACATCCTCGACGAGACCAAGGTCGCCCACGGGACCATGCAGGGCTCGCTCTACGAGAGCGCCGCCCGCGCGGGCGCGAACTCCGAAGTGACCGCCCAGGTGGTCAAGCTCTTCGCCCACAAACTGGACTTCTCCCGCGACCTGAAGAGCGGCGACACCTTCAGCCTGGTGTTCGACCGCACCGTCACCGAGAGCGGCAAGACCATCGAGACCGGCGACCTGCTCTACGCCGAGATCAGCGCCAAGGGCGGCACGACCCGCTTCTACCGCTTCGACAAGCCCGGCGGCGGTTCCGACTTCTTCGACGAGACCGGCAAGAACATCAAAGGCTTCCTGCTGCGCACCCCGGTGGACGGCGCGCGGATGACCTCGCGCTACGGCATGCGCCGGCACCCGATCCTCGGCTACAACCGCATGCACCAGGGCATCGACTTCGGCGCGGGCTCCGGCACGCCGATCGTCGCCTCGGGCGACGGCATCGTGGTCGAAGCTCGGCGCTGGGGCGGCTATGGCAACTGGGTGCGCGTGCGCCATAACGGCGGCTGGGAGACCGGCTACGCCCACATGAGCCGCTTCGCCAAGGGCATCCGCTCCGGAACCCGCGTCAGCCAGGGCCAGGTGATCGGCTACGTCGGCTCCACCGGCGCGTCCACCGGCCCGCACCTGCACTATGAGATCTGGCGCAACGGCAAGCGCACCAACCCGGTCGGCGCCAAGGTGCCCCAGGGCACCGTCCTCGCCGGCGCGGACCTCGCCCGTTTCAAGGCCCAGAAGGCCCGCGTCGACGCCCTGCTGCGCGACGCCGGCGCCCCGTCCCCGACCCAGCTGGCCCAGGCCGGGCCACAGCGCGCCGCCCGCTAAGTCGCGGAAGGGCCCGGCGGGGTTCGAGACGCGCTTCGCGCTCTCGCCCTTCGGAACCACCGCCCCCGCTCAGGATTGAAGCTTGAGCGGGTGGAGGATCGCGGACATGAGCGTGCCCAGGCGTTCCGGCATCGGATTCTGGCTGGCGAAGGCGCTGGGGATCGTCTTCGCCCTTCTCGGCCTCGTCCTGGCCGGCGGCGGCGGCTGGCTCCTCGCCCTGGGCGGCTCGCCCTACTACCTCGTGGCGGGCCTCGTGCTGATCGTCTCGGGGGTGCTGCTCTTC
>DASPLZ010000389.1:0-2600 GCA_035627295.1 Phenylobacterium sp.
TCAGCCGGTTCAGGGTCTGCTCCAGCTCGCGGGCGACGTCGTCGAGGCGGGCCAGGTTGGCCTCGGCGGCGCGCAGGCGCAGCTCGGCTTCGTGCCGGCGGGTGTGCAGGCCCGAGACGCCGGCCGCCTCCTCCAGGATCAGCCGGCGGTTCTGCGGCTTGGCGCCGATCAGCTCGGAGATCTGCCCCTGGCGCACCAGGGCCGGGGAGTTGGAGCCGGTGGAGGCGTCGGCGAAGAGCAGCTGCACGTCCCGCGCCCGCACCTCGCGGCCGTTGATGCGGTAGGTCGAGCCCTCGCCCCGGTCGATGCGGCGCACCACCTCCAGCACCGGGTCGGCGTTGAAGGCGGCCGGCGCCTTGCGGTCGGCGTTGTCGATGGTCAGCGAGACCTCGGCGTGGTTGCGCGACGGGCGATTGCCGGAGCCGGCGAAGATCACGTCATCCATGCCGCCGGCGCGCATGGCCTTGGCGGAGTTGGCGCCCATCACCCAGCGCAGCGCTTCCAGGAGGTTCGACTTGCCGCAGCCGTTCGGCCCGACGATCGCCGTCAGGCCGGGCTCGATGCGGAGCTCCGTGGGCTCGACGAAGGACTTGAAGCCCGAAAGGCGCAGCCGCTGGAAGTGCAAGGGCGCTCTCTTACGACCCCGCTACTTCTTGCGCGCCGCGGCCACGAAGGCGTCGAACTCGGCCAGGCTCATCTCGCCCTCCTTCACCTTCTTGCCGTTGACGATGAAGGTGGGGGTGGAGGTGATCTTGTCGGTCTTGGCGTAGCCCTCGACGCGGGAATTGAACGCCTGGATGGCCTTGTCGTCAGTGACGCAGGCCTGGAACTGCTGCTCGGTCATGCCCGAGGACTGGGCGATGCGCAGCAGAACCCCGCGCATGTCGCCGGTTTTGAACATCTCCTCCTGGCCGTGGAAGATGGAGTCGGCGACATTGAAGTACTTGCCCGGACCGGCGCAGCGGGCGAGCAGGGCGCCGGCGGCGGCGAGTTCCGCCGGCGGGGTGATGAACTCGCGGAACACCCAGCGCACCTGCCCGGTGTCGATGTACTTGGCCTTGATCTGCGGGAAGACGGTGTTGTTGAACACCGCGCAGTGGCCGCAAGAGAAGGACGCGTACTCGATCACCGTGATCGGGGCGTTGGCCTTGCCCAGCGACATCTCGCCGGCCGCCGGGTTCTTGGCGCCATTGGCCTGGCTGCAGCTGGCGATGGCGACGGCCGCGCCGGCCAGCAGCAGGGAGCGGCGGGAGAAGGGGGTCATGAGCTTCAGACCTCTGGTTCGATTGGACAGTTAAGCCCGATTCCCTTGCGGATGCAGCGGGCGGGATGATGGCGGAGGAAGGCGGCGCGGAGGGGCGAAAGTCAATCTCTCCCTCCCTTGTGGGGAGGGTGGATCGGCGCGCAGCGCCGAGACGGGTGGGGGCTCTCCGGCGTCTCGGTTGTCGCGGCGAGTCAGCAAGACCCCCACCCGAGCCGCTTCGCGGCCCACCCTCCCCACGAGGGGGAGGGAGACTAACGCCCCTGGCGCAGCACCCCGCGGCCGAGGTTCATCAGCGCGGCCTTCAGCGCCCCGTCGGGAGCGGCGGCGAGGCTGTCGGCGAGCTTGGCCTCGGTTCCCGCATCAAGCGGCGGCAGGCGCCGGCGGGCGGGCTTGGCCCCGTCGGCGTTGAGGCCGACGGTGAGAGGCCCCTGGACGATGCGCAGCTTGGTCACCGCGCCCTCGCCGAGGATCAGGTTCACCCGGGCCAGGATGTCCTGCGCCTGGTGCTGGATCAGGGTGGCGACCGGGCCGGCGACCTTGATCTCCAGCGTCCCGCCGCCGGTCTTCGGTTTGGTCAGCTTGGTGGGCTCGGTGCGGCGGGCCAGCGTTTCGCCGACGATCTCGCGCCAGCGGGCGGTGAGCGCGCCGGCGCCCTTGCCGAAGCGGTCGTCGAGCTCGCGCAGGGTCTTGTTCAGCGCCCGGCCCGCGGCTGGCGGCGGACGAGGCGGCGGCCGCGTCTTGCGGCGCGCCAGGATCTCGGCGGCCTCGGCGGTGGTCGGCAGGCGGCGGGGCATGGGCGCGAGCCTAGCGCTTCGTCTCGGGCCGCGCGAGATGCTAGGCGAAGGATGTGACCCCCGCCGCCGTCCGCGCCCGCCTCATCGCCTGGTACGACGCCCACGCCCGGCGGCTGCCCTGGCGCGTGGGGCCGGCCGAGCGCGCGGCGGGGGTGCGGCCCGATCCCTACCGGGTGTGGCTCTCCGAGGTGATGCTGCAGCAGACCACCGTGCCGCACGCCACGCCCTACTTCCTGAAGTTCACCGCCCGCTGGCCGACCGTCGCCGACCTCGCCGCCGAGGACGACGGCGAGGTGATGGCCGCCTGGGCGGGCCTCGGTTACTACGCCCGCGCCCGCAACCTGCTGGCCTGCGCGCGGGCGGTGGCAGGGGGGCACGGCGGGGTGTTCCCGGACACCGAGGCGCGGCTGCGGGCGCTGCCGGGGTTCGGGCCCTACACCGCCGCGGCGGTGGCGGCGATCGCCTTCGACCGGCCCGCCAATGTGGTCGACGGCAATGTGGAGCGGGTGATGGCGCGGCTCTTCGCTGTGGAGACGCCGTTG
>DASPLZ010000390.1:0-3374 GCA_035627295.1 Phenylobacterium sp.
CCGTCGAGGACGGGGAGGACGGCCTGGTCGGCGTGCTCGGCTTCCACCCCTCCGAGCCCTTCGGTTCCGAGCTCGGCTACTGGTTCGGGCGTCCGTACTGGGGCCGCGGCTACGCCACCGAGGCGGCGGAGGCGGCGACCCTCTGGGCGCACGAGGAATGGGGCAAGCGCGTGGTCGTCGCCGGCCACTTCGACGACAACCCGGCGTCGGGGAACGTGCTGGTGAAGGCCGGATTCCTCTACACCGGCGAGGTGCAGCAGCGGCATTCGACGGCCCGCGGCGGCCCGGCCGCCACGCGGATGATGGTGCGTCTGCCATAGGGGCCTCAAATCCTCCCCCGCAACGCGGGGGAGGGGGACCGCGAAGCGGTGGAGGGGGCGCGACTCGGAACGGATGCCTGCAAGTTTTCGCCGGCGCGTCCTTGCTGGCTCTCCCTGCAGAACCTCGCCCCCTCCACCGCTTCGCGGTCCCCCTCCCCCATTCCGCTTCGCTCCATGGGGAGGATTTTGAACGCCGCTTGGCTTTGCTGCTTTTGTGCTAAGCCGACCCTGCCTACGGAGTTCCGTCGATGACCGCCTACGCCCCCCCGCTGAACGCCGCCCTCGCCGGACGGCCGCTCGCCTGGAAGCTGGGCGTGGTGCTGGCCGGCGGCTGGCTGCTCGCCGCCTCCTCATGGATCGAGGCGCCGATGTATCCGGTGCCGATGACCCTACAGACCTTCGCGGTGCTGCTGGTCGCGGGCCTTGCGGGCGGGCGCATGGCGAGCGCCATCGTGCTGGCCTGGCTGGCCCAGGCCTTCGCCGGCCTGCCGTTGCTGGCCGGCGGCGCGGGGGGTCCGGCGCCCTTCGTCGGGCCGACGGCGGGATACCTGGCCGGTTTCGTCGTCGCAGCGGCCGCCTGCGGCTGGCTGACCGAGCGCCCCGCCCTGCGCGGCTGGCTCCCGATGACCTCCATCTTCCTCGCCGGCCACGCGGTGATCCTCGGCCTCGGCTTCGCCTGGCTCTCCCACCTGTTCGACGCCCGGGCCGCCTGGGCGAGCGGCGTCCTGCCCTTCCTGGCTGGCAGCGTGCTGAAGTCGATCCTCGCCGTGGCGGTGATCAAGCTCGCCGAGCCCTGGGCGCGCCGGGCGCTGCGCCTTTAAGGAGCCGCGGTGAAGTTCCTCGACCAGTGCAAGGTATACCTCCGCTCCGGCGCCGGCGGCGGCGGCGCAGTGTCGTTCCGACGTGAGAAGTTCATCCCGCACGGCGGCCCCGACGGCGGCGACGGCGGCAAGGGCGGCGATGTCTGGATCGAGGCGGTCGAGGGCCTCAACACCCTGATCGACTACCGCTACCAGCAGCACTTCCGCGCCGAGACCGGCGGCCACGGCATGGGCAGGAACCGCCACGGCGCCAACGGCGCGGACGTGGTGCTGAAGGTGCCGGTCGGCACCGAGGTGCTCGACGAGGACCGCGAGACCCTGATCGCCGACCTGAGCGAACCCGGCGCGCGCATCCAGCTGCTGCGCGGCGGCAATGGCGGCTTCGGCAACGCCTATTTCAAGGGCCCGGTGAACCAGGCGCCGCGCCACGCCAACCCGGGTCAGCCCTACGAGGAGCGCGCCGTCTGGCTGCGCCTGAAGCTGATCGCCGACGTCGGCCTGGTCGGCCTGCCCAACGCCGGCAAGTCGACCTTCCTGGCGGCGGCCTCGGCGGCCAAGCCGAAGATCGCCGACTATCCCTTCACCACCCTGACCCCCAACCTCGGCGTGGTGGACCTCTCCACCAACGAGCGCTTCGTCATCGCCGACATCCCCGGCCTGATCGAGGGCGCCTCGGAAGGCGCCGGGCTGGGCACCCGCTTCCTCGGTCACGTCGAGCGCACCGCCGTGCTGCTGCATCTGGTCGACGCCACCCACGACGACGTCTCGGTGGCCTGGCTGACCATCGCCGAGGAGCTGAAGGCCTATGGCGAGGGCCTGGCCGACAAGCCGCAGATCCTGGCGCTCAACAAGGTCGACGCCCTCGACCCCGAGACCCGCGCCGCCAAGGCCGCCGAACTGGAGGCGGCGAGCGGGGTGAAGCCCAGGCTGATCTCCGGCGTCTCCGGCGAAGGCGTGACGGACCTGCTGCGCGAAGCCTTCGGCGAGGTCCGCAGGGCCCGCCAGGCCGAGGCCGAGGCCAGCGCCGAGCCCGCCGAAGAGCCCGAAGGCTGGACGCCTTGAGCCTCGCGGGGGCCAGGCGCGTGGTGGTGAAGGTCGGCTCGGCCCTGCTGGTCGACGAGGCCGGCGCGCCCGACCGCGCCTGGCTGCACGCCTTCGCCGCCGACCTCGCCCGCCTGCGCGGGCGCGGGCAGCAGGCGCTGATCGTCTCCTCCGGCGCCGTGGCGCTCGGCCGCCGGCGCCTGGGCCTCACCCGTCGCGCCCTCACCCTGCCGGAGAAGCAGGCCGCCGCCGCCGCCGGCCAGTCGGCGCTGATGCGGGCCTGGGAGGAGGCGCTGGAGCCCCACGGCCTCATCGCCGCCCAGGTGCTGCTGACCCGCGACGACACCGAGGTGCGCCGCCGCTGGCTGAACGCCCACGCCACCCTGGAAGCCCTGCTCGGCCTCTCCGTCACGCCGGTGATCAACGAGAACGACACGGTGGTGACCGAGGAGATCCGTTACGGCGACAACGACCGCCTGGCCGCCCGCGTCGCCCAGATGATCGGCGCCGACGCCCTGGTGCTGCTCTCCGACATCGACGGCCTCTACACCGCCGACCCGCGCCGCGATCCGGCCGCCCAGCACATCCCGCGGGTCGAGCGCCTGACGCCCGAGATCGAGGCCATGGCCGGCGGGGCCAACGCCGCCGCCAGCGTCGGGACGGGCGGCATGGCGACCAAGCTGGCGGCGGCGCGCATCGCCCAGGCGGCCGGCTGCGCCACGGTCATCACGCTCGGCCGCCGGCCCGCGCCGCTGCTGGCCGTCGAGACCGGCGAGCGGGCCACCGTGGTCGCCCCGCACACCACCCCCCAGGCCGCCTACAAGGGCTGGATCGCCGGCTCGCTGCATCCTGCCGGCGCCCTGACCATCGACGCCGGCGCCGTGCGCGCTGTGCGCGCGGGCAAGAGCCTGCTGGCCGCCGGTGTGCGTCGCGTGGAGGGCCGCTTCGGCAAGGGCGACGCGGTGGTGATCCTCGCCGAGGACGGCGCCGAGGTCGGCCGCGGCCTTGCCCGCTACGACGCCGAGGACGCCGTGCGCATCCTCGGCCTGCGCTCCGACGCCATCGAGGCGGCGCTGGGCTTCACCTCCGGCCCGCTGGTGCACGCCGACGACCTGGCCCTCGCCCGCGATGCGGCCCTTCTATCGTGAAGCTTTTGGGTTAGACGGGAGCGCGATGTCCGCCAACGCCCTCA
>DASPLZ010000391.1:0-3410 GCA_035627295.1 Phenylobacterium sp.
GCCGACATCTCCGCCCCGCTGGTCGCCGCCGCCAGGGAGCGGGCCGAGGCCGAGGGCCTGGAGGCGGCCGCCTTCGTCGAGGCCGACGCCCAGACCTTCGCCTTCGAGGCCGGCGCGTTCGACACGGCCATCTCCCGCTTCGGGGTGATGTTCTTCGACGATCCGCCGGCCGCCTTCGCCAACATCCGCCGGGCGATGCGGCCAGGCGGGCGGTTGACCTTCGTCGCCTGGCGCAGCCCGGCCGAGAACCCCTTCATGACCGCCGCCGGCCGCGCCGCGGCGCATTTGCTGCCGCCGCAGCCGCCGCCGGACCCGGAGGCGCCCGGCCAGTTCGCCTTCGCCGACGAGGGCCGGGTGCGCCGCATCCTGGAGGCCGCCGGCTGGCGGGACATCGACCTGCAGCCGCTCGACCTGCCGACCGACGTCGCAGAGGCGGACCTGATGGCCTACGTCACCCGGCTGGGGCCCGTGGGCCTGGCCCTGCGCGCCGCCGACGAGGCGACGCGGGCGCAGGTGACGGCGGTGTTGAAGGAGGCTTTCGCGCCTTCCGTTCAGGATGGCGCGGCGCGCTTCACCCTGGCCTGCTGGCTGGCGACGGCGAGGGCCTAGGCCCCACCGCTCGGCCGGATGCCGCGCGCGAAGAGGAGGTCCGACCAGCGCCAGCGGCCATGCCCCAGGGCCACCCGCGAGCCGTCGGTCAGGGAGATCAGGACGAGGCCGTTCATCGCCTGGGTGCGGCATTCCTCGGGCGCGAAGCCGACCTCCCACATGATCGCCTCGCGCAGGGCCGCCAGGCCCGCGCCCTCCTGGGCCGGGTGGCGCACCCACTCGCCGTTCCAGACCAGCAGGGCCTTGCCGCGGTTGACCTCGGCGACGGCCGCCTGGGCCCGGCGGTCCTTGCGCAGGGCGTCCTGCAGGCGGCGGGTCATGTTGCAGGCGCCGCCGCCGCCGCCGTTGCCTGCAGTGGTCGCGCCGGCCAGGTCGCCGTCGCCGACCTCGGCCATGCCCTGGCCGGTGGAGCCGCCGCCCACCGCCACCGCGTCCGGCGTCGGCTCGGTGACGGTCGCCTTGGCGACGAGGGTCTTCGGCGGCGCCTTGACCGGGGACGGGCGCGGAGCCTCCGGCCGCGGCCGGGCCTCCGAGGGTTTCTCCTCGGGCGTCTTCTCCTCGACCTTCGGCGGCTCGGGCTCGGCCGGGCTGATCGTCTCGGCGGGCGTCGGGTCGAGCCGCGGGCGCAGGGGCTCGACCAGCGCCACCCGGATCGACGGCGGCGCGAGGCGCGCCGGCGGCGCGGCGGGCGCCAGGGTCAGCAGCAGCCCGACCACCGCGACATGCCCCGCCAGGCTGAACGCCGTGGTCGAGGCGCGCCGCCGGCGCGAGGCAGGGCCGGCCTCCTCCCGACGCAGACCGAGCGTCATCGGCATCAAAGGCCGCCCTTCATGCGAAAAACCCCCGGGCGAAGGTTTCGCCCGATCAGGCCAGGACGATCAACACCACCCGGCGATTGGTCGCCCGCCCGTCACGCGTATTGTTCGGCGCGATCGGCTGGTCCGGGCCATAGGAGATGGTGCCGATACGGTTCAGCGCCACGCCCTTCTGGTTCAGATAGCGGCGCACGGTCTCGGCCCGCTGCTCGCCCAGGCGATAGTTGCCTTCCTTCGAACCGGTCGTGTCGGTGTGGCCCTGCACCTCGACATAGACGTTGCGGTTCTCGGCCTTCAGCTTGTCCACGAAGGTGTCGAGGCGCGCCTGCACCTCCGGCGTCAGGGTGGCCTTGTCGATCGGGAACTTCAGCGAGTCGTCGGACAGCACCATCGAATAGAGGAACTTGCCCTCGGCCAGCTTGCCGGCCGCCTCGGCGCGGCTCATGGCCTCGCGGGTGGCCTGGTCGAGGCCCGCCAGCCGCTCTTCGTGCGTCTGCACCTGGGTGGCCACCGGGGTGACCTGCTCGCGAACGTACTCCTTGGTCGCGCAACCCGCCAAGCCCAACGCACCCAACGCCATCGCCCCCGCGATACCCGATGCACGTACGATCATGCGCTATCTCCGTCCCAGTGGATGAATTGCCGTTAATCTTTTGGCGCGGAATGCTTCGAGTCGGAAAGCGGCGCTTTATGGGCGGCGTTTGCCCGGGTTAGCCGGACTCTCGCCGCAATTCCCCTGAGGGGCGAGCGGCCCTCCATGCCTTGTGTGGCCAAAGCGCCACACCTACATCCGGCGCAGGGCGGCCCGCGCTTCTGAAGAAGGCGGCCGTCCCAATCCGCCTATCCGAGGGGACTTGATGAACATCGATCTCTATTCCGACCGCGCCAAGCAGGCGATCCAGTCGGCCCAATCCCTGGCGCTGGCCCGGCGCAACCAGCAGCTGGCGCCCGAGCACCTGCTGAAAGTGCTGCTCGAGGAGCGCGACGGCCTCTCCCGCGCCCTGATCCAGAGCGCCGGCGGCCGGCCCGACGCGGCGGACGCCGCCCTGGAGGCCGCGCTCGGCAAGCTGCCCAAGGTCGAGGGCGGCTCCGGACAGCTCTATCTGAAGCCGGAGACCGCATCCGTCTTCGCCACCGCCGAGGCCGAGGCCAAGAAGGCCGGCGACGCCTTCGTCACCACCGAGCGGCTGCTGCTGGCCATCGCCAGGGACGGCGGCGAGGCGGCCAAGGTGCTGAAGGACGCGGGCGCGACCCTCTCCGCCCTGGAGGCCGCCGCCTCCGACCTGCGCAAGGGCAAGACCGCCGACAGCGCCTCCGCCGAGGAAGGCTATGACGCGCTGAAGCGCTACGCCCGCGACCTGACCCAGGCCGCCCGCGACCAGAAGCTCGACCCGGTGATCGGCCGCGACGAGGAGATCCGCCGCACCATCCAGGTGCTGGCCCGCCGCACCAAGAATAACCCCGTGCTGATCGGCGAGCCCGGCGTCGGCAAGACCGCCATCGTCGAGGGCCTGGCCCTGCGCATCGTCAACGGCGACGTGCCGGAATCGCTGAAGGACAAGAAGCTGCTGGCCCTCGACATGGGCAGCCTGATCGCCGGCGCGAAGTACCGCGGCGAGTTCGAGGAGCGTCTGAAGGCGGTGCTGAACGAGGTCACCGCGGCCGAAGGCGGCATCATCCTGTTCATCGACGAGATGCACACGCTCGTCGGCGCGGGTGCCTCCGAAGGCTCGATGGACGCCTCCAACCTGCTCAAGCCCGCGCTCGCGCGCGGCGAGCTGCACTGCATCGGCGCCACGACGCTCGACGAGTATCAGAAGTACGTCGAGAAGGATCCCGCGCTCGAGCGGCGCTTCCAGCCGGTCTACGTCGGCGAGCCGAGCGTCGAGAATACCATCGCCATCCTGCGTGGCCTGAAGGAGCGGTACGAAGCGCACCACGGCGTTCGTATTACCGACGATGCCATCATCGCCGCCGCGACGCTCT
>DASPLZ010000392.1:0-6015 GCA_035627295.1 Phenylobacterium sp.
CGCCGCTCGATCCGCGGGTCGCCACCGAGGCGATCAGCGAGCCTTCGGACAGCGCAGCCTCGCCCAGGTCCAGGGCCAGGTCGCCGGCGTGGCCCGACCCGAAGGTGGAGGTCGAGATCAAGGCGTCCTTGGCCGTGAACCGGTCCGCGGTGATGGCAATGGCGCCCGCATTCCCGGTGGCCGCGCAGCTCCCATCGTCGCAGACGAAGGAGTCGGAGGAGATGCTGCCGCTGGTGATCGAAAGCGTGCCTGCGGCGATGACGACCCCGCCGGCGTCGCCCTGGCCGAAGGTGTCGGAGCTGATCGCCCCCTCCGAGGCGAGGGTGAGCGCGCCCGCGGTGATGTCGATGGCGCCGCCGTCGCCCTCAGCGTAAGCGTCCGAGCTGATCGCGCCGCCGTCGTGGATCGTCAGGGTGTCGGCTTCGATGACCACGGCTCCGGCGTCGCCGGCGATGCAGCCGGCCCCGCAGTCGTTGGAATCCGAGACGATGAAGCCGTCGCGCCCGATGTCTATCGCGCCGGCCGCTATGGCGATGCCGCCGGCGTCGCCCGAGCCGAAGGTCGAGGAGACGACCTGGCTTGAACCGCGGATCTCGAGCCTGCCGACATCCAGCAGCACCACGCCGGCGTCGCCGCTGCCCGAGGTCAGCGAGGAGATCGCGCTTTCGCCCAGGATGCGCAGCGCGCCGGCCTCGATGAACACCCCGCCCGCATCGCCGGAGGCGGTCTCGGTCGAGCCCGAGACGATCAGGCCGCCGGTGTCGACGAGCACATCGCCCGCGGTGATGAGCACGCCTCCCGCGTTCCCCGGGCCGAAGGTCGAGGAGGAGATCTGCCCGGCCGACCGCACCACCAGCGAGCCGGCGTCGATGCCGACGCTGCCCCCCGCGCCGGTGGACCCCGGCTCGGCCTGCGAGCCGACCTGCCCGTCCCGCTCCACGGTCATGGTGTCGGCGCTGATCAGGATGGCGCCGGCCGCGCCGCTGGCGAAGGTGGAGGAGGAGATGGTGCCGTCGTCCGTCACCGTCAGATCGCCCGCCGCGATGGTCAGGGAGCCGGCGTCGCCGGTAGAGCCTTCCTGCGCCTGCGACAGGACGAAGCCCTGGGCGCCCACCAAGAAGGTGTTCGCCGCGATGGCGACGTCGCCGCCGCGCCCGGTCCCCTCGGTGGACGAGGAGATCACCCCGCCGACCACCGCCAGCTCATCGGCGAGGATGCCGACAACCCCGGCGTCGCCCGTGGAGCCGGGCCGGGCGGCGGACTCCACCGTACCGCCCGCGGCGACCAACATCGCCCCCGCCGCGATCTCGACGCCGCCGGCCTTGCCGATGGATTCGGTGGACGAGGAGATGCGCCCCTCGTTGATCACTTCCAGGACCTCGGCGGCGAGCGATACCTGGCCGGCGTCACCCAGCGATCCGCGCCTGGCGACCGAGAGGATGAATCCTTGGTCGACCAGCACCTGGCCGCTGTCGATGGCGATCTGACCGGCGTCGCCGCCGGCGAAGCTGGACGAGGAGATGATCCCGAAGTCGGCGACCACCAGGCTGCCGGCCCGGATCGAGACATTGCCCGCATCGCCCGTCCCGAAGCAGGCCGGGCCGCTGGCGCAGAAGGTGGAATCCGAGGAGATGAAGCCGTCGAGGTCCACCCGCGCCTGGCCGGCGACGATGTCCACATCGCCCGCGTCGCCCTGGCCCAGGGTGTCGGAGCTGATGTGCGCGCCGGTGGTCACCAGCAGGCTGCCGGCGCTGATCCGCACGTCCCCCGCGCGGCCGGCGCCGAAGGCGCTGGAGCTGATGGCGCCGCCTGTGGAGAGGACGATGTCGCCGGCCAGGATGTCGACGAAGCCGGCATCGCCAGGGGTGTAGCTCGCCGAGGAGATGGCCCCGTTGTTGAGGATGTCGAGCCGGCCGGCGGTGATGGAGACGCCGCCGCCGTCGCCGGTGGACAGCAGGGCGTTGGAGGCGATCAGGGCGCGGTCGATCACCAGGTGGTCGGCCAGCACATTGACCTCGCCGGCGTCGCCGCTGGAGGCCGTCCCTGAGGAGACCGTCGCGCCGTTGCGGATGGTGACGCGGCCCGCGTCGATGGTGACGGCGCCGGCGTCGCCGCTCGCCTGCGTCCCGACGGAGTCGGAGCTGACGATCGCATTGTCCTCGATGAGGAGTTCGCCGGCCGTGAGCACCACGTCGCCGGCGTTCCCCGGGCCGAAGGTGGCCGAGGACACCTGCCCGCCGGCGCCGATGGTCAGCCGGTTGGCGGTGATCGACACCGTCCCGGCGTCGCCGGCGACTTCGAAGCTGGTGTCGGAGGAGACCGCGCCGTGGATCACCGCGTCCTTCACCACGATCACCATATCGCCGGCGTCCCCGGCGAAGAAGGTCGAGGAGGTCAGGGCCCCGCCAACCTGCTGGAACGAGCCAGCGCCGACCCGCACCGATTGCACGCCGGTCCCGGTGGCCGAGGCGAAGATCTGCGAATTGAAGAGGTTGACGAGGCCGGAATATCCCGGCCCGCCCAGGGGATCGGCCAGGTCGACGCGCGCCGGCTGCTGGCCGGTCGCGACCAGGGTGAGGGTGCGTGGCGAGAACCCGGCGTCGCCGACGCCGATGTGGGCGGCCGCGAAGGTGAGCTCGGTCGCCGGATGGGTGAAGGCCACGCCCACCCCGTCGGCGACGATGTTGCCGTTCGTCCCTAGGAACCCGAAGCTCTCCGGACGGGCGACCGAGAAGGTCGAGCCGCTGGGCGTGGTGGTCGAGAAGACCGCGCCGTCGGCGAAGCGCAGGCTGTCGGCGGTGGAGAAATAGGCGGCGTTCGGCACATTGACCGAGGCGCCCTCGGTGAACAGCACCCCGGCAGGGTTGAGGAAGTAGAAGTTCGCGTTGGGCAGGGCTGTGGAATCCAGCATGCCCGAGATGGTCGAGGCCCGCCCGCCGGTGACGCGGTTGATGACGTTGGCGACGCCGGCCGGGTCGGGCGCGGTCCAGCGCGCCACCTCGCCCTGCGCCAGGTTGAAGCTGGCGAAGCTGTGGAAGAGGTTGCCGCCGGCCCGTATCCCGCCGGTGATGGTGCTGACGCCGCCCGCCTCGGCGACTGTGGTGCCGGCGGTCTGGTCGGGCGTGATGTCGGTCGCCACCTGAGCGGCGGCGGGCGCGGCGAGCAGGGCCGCGGCGAGCGCCAGCAGGGAGGGGCCGCGCCAGCCCCTCATCGCCAGCCGCCGAGCAGGGTGAAGGCGCCCCAGATGTTGGGGTTGGCGAGGGCGCCGCCCTGGCCGATCAGGGCCAGCTGGGCGTTGCGCAGGGCCTCGGCCTTGCTCTGGCCGCCGCGGTAGTTCTCGTAGAAGGCCTTCATCAGCACCACGGTGCCGGCGTCGTCGACCTGCCAGAGGGAGGCGAGCGCGCTGCGGGCGCCGGCCTGCACCGCCGCCCCCGCCAGGCCCATGCTGGCCTGGTCGTCGCCCACCGCGGTCTCGCAGGCGCTGAGCACCAGGAGGTCCAGTTCGTCGGCGGCGGAGCGGTTTTCGGAGATCAGGCCCCGCAGCGCGGAGAGCGAGATCGCCTCGCCGTTGGCGACGATGAACGAGCGGTCGGAGCGCCCGTTGAAGGCTGCGTGCGTGGCCAGGTGCAGCACATCGACCCGCCGACCGGACAGGGCGTCCTCCAGGTCCGCCCGGTGGAAGTCGGGAATGAACCGTCCGGGGCGGGCGGCCGCGCCGTCCAGGCCGGCGGCGACCCTGGCCTCGTCCGCCGCGCCTTCCAGCGCGGGGAAGTAACCGGCCGGCAGCTGGACCTCCTGCTGCAGGGAGGCGGCGACGACGGCGAGGCGGTCCGACTCGCGCTCCAGCCCCGGCTGCGAATAGGACAGCGCCGGCGCGATGCTGAGCCGCGTGCGCTCGACGAGGAAGCGGTTGCGGCCATCCATCAGGGCGGCGAAGGGCAGGCCCCGAAGGCCGCTGTCGGGGATGATCACCAGCGTCGTCTCGCCGGTCAGGTGCGGCTCGATCGGCTGGATCAGGAGGTCGTAGAGCTCGCGCGAGGCGCTCCGCCAGGCCTCGTCGCCGCTGCGGCCCAGGGCGTCGGTGACCTGGGCGACCAGGCCGGCGATCCGCTGGCGGCTGGCCGCGGCGTTCGGCGGCAGGCGGCGATAGGTCGTCGCCCCCTCCCCGCCCACGGCGTAGATCAACTCCACGCGGCCGGGCAGCAGGATCGGGTAGAGCAGGATCTCCCCGGCGCGAAGCTCGCTCGGGTCGACGGGCTTCCTGGGTGGCACGCAGTCGACGCCGAGGGCGTTCTGCACCTCCGCCTGGCGGTAGGCCTCGATGATCTGCTGGGCGTTCGAGATGCGAACCACATCGACCCCGGCCGCGCCTTCGCCGAGCTGCACGTCGACGGCGCGCTCGAACACCGGCCGCATGCGCAGGGCGAAGGTGGATTCCTCGGTCAGCGGATCGACCACCGGCATCAGCGGCCGCACGCTCTCCAGCGCACGGTAGGCGGCGGTGACCAGCTCGACGCGACGCTGCGGTTCGGCGTCCGCCAGATGCAGCAGCCAGTCGGACATCCGCAGGGGCTGGGTCAGCTGGCTCTCGAGGAAGACGGCCTGCTGCAGGGCGGCGACGGCGGCGGCCCGGTCGCCCCGCGCCAGGGCGAGGCGCCCCTCCAGGGCGAAGGCGAAGGCCTGGATGGCCGTGTCGTTGGGAGCCGCTTTGCGCATGGCGGCGATGGCCTGCGGCAGTCGCGGGTCCGCCGCCCGGCCGCCGTCGATCGCCGCCTCGACGAGCCGGCCGGTCAGTTCGGCGTTAGGCGCGCCCCCCGCTGCGACGGGGCCCAGCAGTTCCGCCGCCGTCGCCCCGGCCGCCTCGCGCAAGGGCGCCGCCGAGGGCGAGGCCTCGCTGTTGGTCAGCAGGAAGCGGGAGAGGCGCAGGCCCGCCAGGCCCGCTAGGGCCGTCTCCCCGGCGCCTTGCGCCCGCTCCAGCGCGCAGGTCAGGGCCGCGAGCGTGACGGCGCTGTTGGCGCGGTTGAGCACCGCGGGCTGCAGCAGCGCCGCGCAGCCCTCGGCGGTCGACGGCGCCGCCTCGACCAGGCTGGCCGCGCGCGCCCGCGTCCCGCCGCGGGAGTCCCCGGCCGCGGGCCCACCCACGGTGGCCAGCGAGAGCCGGTAGGCCGCCAGGGCCGCGACGCCCGGGGTCCGCGAACTTTCGGCGTAGCGCACCGCCGCGAGCAGGTAGGTCTGAGCCTGCAGCTGGCTGCCGTTGCTCGACAGCCGCATGGATTCCCCCGCCGCCGAACAGTAGGCCGCAAGCTCGGGCTCGGCCGGCGGCCGGTCGCCCGTCTCGGCGATGGTCAGTTCGGAGAAGGCGGAATCGGCCCGCGCGACGCCGGCCGAGCGGCGGGCCAGCAGGGTTTCGGCGGCGCCGGCGGCGCGGGCGAGGGCGTCGGACGAGGGGCCGCTGGGCGCGGCGGTCGTGGAAGGGGTGCAAAGCGCGGCGGGCGTGGTGGCGGCCTGCGCCAGGGCGGGAGCGCCACACCCCACGCCGATCGCGGCCAGCATCGGCCACGCACGGCGCCATACGCCGCGAACTGTGAAATCGCGCCCCAAAGCCCTGAACCCCTTAACCGGTTGATTACCAACGCGAACGCGCCGGGTGTCAACGCTGGATCGCGGCGGGCGACGGATTCCCGCGGCCCGGCGGGGCTACTTCAGCCGGCAGGCCGCCTTGAACTGGGCGAGCAGGTTCCGCTGCTTGGCGAGGCCGTTCTGGACCGAGGCCGGGCCCGCGTCGCCGAACTGGGCGGGGTCGAGCACGTAGCGGTCGAGCAGCTTCTTGGTCGAGGCGTTCCAGCGCAGCGAGGCTTCACCGTACCTGGCCGGCCGCAGGGTCTGCAGGTCGGCCGGCCGCCGCACAAAGTTCCTGAGCGCCGCATCGCTGTGCCGCTGGCAGGCGGCGTCGCAGCCTTCGTTGATCCGCAGCCGGTCGCGCCGGGAGAGCGGCAGGCTGGGCCGGGTGCGGTC
>DASPLZ010000393.1:0-5178 GCA_035627295.1 Phenylobacterium sp.
GGTAGAACTTCCGCAGCTGCTCGCGGTCATACTCGATCCGGTCGGGGTCGTAGTTGGTGTTCGAGGAGAAGAACTTCAGCAGCCGGGTCTCTTCGGTCACCACGACGTCGCGCAGGTCGTTGTCCGAAAATTCCTTGTTGCCCAGGAAGTTGACCCGCAGCACGCCGCTCTTGGCGCCCTCGTTGATCTCGAAGATGAGGTCGACGCGCTTTTGCGGCAGCTCGACGATCTTGGGCGTCACCGTCGCCGAGATGCGGCCTGAGCGGCGGTAGAGTTCGATGATCCGCTGGACATCGGCCTGCACCTTGGAGCGGGTGAAGATGCCGCGCGGGCGGATGGTCACCTCGTCGCGGATCTTGTCGGACTTGAGCGCCGAGTTCCCCTCGAAGATCACCTGGTTGATGATCGGGTTCTCGACCACCTGGATGACCAGGTCGCCGGCGTTGTAGTTGACCTGCACGTCGGCGAAGAGGTCGGTGCGGAAGAGGGTCTTCAGGGCGTCGTCGAGGCGCTGCGGGTCCACCTCGTCGCCGATGTTGATCGGCAGGTAGGAAATCACCGTGCTTGACTCGATCCGCTCGTTGCCGCGCACCAGGATGCGCTGCACGACGCCGCCCTGCGGCTGCGCGACGGCCGGGGCCGGCTGGGCGCCCTCCGCGGCCTGGGGTTGCGCAGGCGCGCCTTCCGGCGACGGGGGCTGAGCGGGCGCGGCCGCCGGGGCGGGCGCCTCCGGAGCGGGTTGGGCCTCCTGGGCGAAGGCGGGCGCGGTAAGGGCGGTCGACGCCAGGAGAACGGCCAAGCTGCCGACGAACACAGCGCGGGGGGCGCGGGCTTCAGTCATAGGGTTCGAACGCCGTGAGCTTTTGAAGAGGGACGTCAGGACAGGAGCCCGCCGAAGAACTGGAACACCCGAAGCTGCGTCAGGTCGTTCCAGGTGGCGAACAACATCAATCCGATGAGCAGGGCAAGGCCGATGCGATAGCCGGCCGCCTGCACCACCGCCGAAACCGGCCGCCGGGCGACCGCCTCGTAGGCGTAGAACAGCAGATGCCCGCCATCCAGCACCGGCACGGGCAAGAGGTTCATGAAGCCGATGCCGATGGAGAGCACGGCGGTGAGGCTGAGCAGGGCCACGAACATGGCCAGCATGCGCTCGGCCAGCGCCACGTCCTCGACCGAGGAGCTGATCTTGGCGACGTCGCCGGAGACCTTGGCGATGCGCAGCGGGCCGCCCAGCTGGTCGCCGTTCTCCTTGCCGGTGACGATGCGGCCGAGATAGCCGACGGTGGTGTCCAGCACCTGCCAGGTGCGTTCGGCCCCCGCGCCGACGGCTTCGATCGGGCCGTAGCGGCGCAGTTGCAGGTCGCCGGGGCGCTGGCTGATCTGCACGCCGAGCACGCCGACCCGGTGGGTGTCGCCGGCCTCGTCGGTGATGGTGCGCCGCTCAGGGGTGGCGATCAGGGCGACCTCGCCCCCGCCGCGCTGGACCACGAACTCCACCGGGCTGCCGGCGCGCAGCATGATGATCCGCTGCAGGTCGAGGAAGCCGTCGATCCGGCGGCCCGCCGCCTCGACCACCACGTCGCCCGCCTTGAACCCGGCCGCGGCGGCGGGCGAGCCGGCCTGGACGGAGTCGACCCGCGCCGGGATGATCCGCTCTCCGAACGCCATCAGGATCGCAGCGAAGAGCACGATGGCCAGGATGAAGTTGGCGATCGGCCCGGCGGCCACCACCAGGGCGCGCTGCCACAGCGGCTTGAAGTGGAAATAGCGGTTCACCGCCGCCTCGCCTTCGGTCTCGGCGATGGCGCGGCGCAGGGCGTAGAGGTCGCTGGAGTCCGGCAGGCTGGCGGCGTTGTCGTCGCCCTTGAAGCGCACGTAGCCGCCCAGCGGCATCCAGCCGATACGCCATTCGACGCCCGACCTGTCGCGCCAGGAGGCGATAGCGCGGCCGAAGCCGATGGAGAAGCGGTCGATGGCCACGCCGCACCACTTGGCGGTCAGAAAGTGGCCGAACTCGTGGATGGTGACCACGATAGTCAGCACGAACAGGAACGGCAGGATGTAGGTCAGGGCGGCGGTCAGGAAGTCCATCAGCGCGCCCCCTGCCCCGCCGCGCGCGCCGCGCCGGCGATTCCGCCGAGCACCTCGGCGGCGATCCGGCGGGCGGACTGGTCGGTGTGCATGGCGCTCTCCACGGGGTCGTCGCTCTCGCCGGCGTCCAGAGCGCCCGAAGCTTCCATCCGCTCAAGGGTTTCGGCGGCGGTAGCGGCAATATCGAGAAAGCCGATCTGGCGGTCAAGGAAGGCGGCCACGGCGGCCTCGTTGGCCGCGTTCAGCGCCGCCGGCGCGCGGCCCCCGCGGGTCAGGGCGTGCTTGGCCAGGCCCAGGGCCGGGAACTGCTCGGGATCGGGCGCCTCGAAGGTCAGCGGGCCGCAGGTGGTGAGGTCCAGCTTCGGCGCCGGCCAGGCCATGCGCTCGGGCCAGGCGAAGGCGCAGGCGATCGGCACGCGCATGTCGGGCGCGCCCAGCTGGGCGAGCACATTGCCGTCGGCGTATTCCACCAGGCTGTGCACGATCGCTTGCGGATGGATCACGACCTCGATGCGCTCCGGCGGCATGGCGAACAGATAGGCCGCCTCGATCACCTCGAGGCCCTTGTTCATCATGGTCGCCGAATCGATCGAAATCTTGTCGCCCATCGACCATTTCGGGTGGTTGAGGGCCTGTTCGCGGGTCGCCCGCCGCATTTGCGCCACGCTCCAGCTTCGGAACGGGCCGCCGGTGGCGGTGACGATCAGCTTGGAGACCTGGGCGCGGGCCAGCGGCTGCAGGGCCTGGAAGATCGCCGAGTGCTCCGAATCCACCGGGATCACCATGCCGCCGGCGCGCCGCGCGGCGTGCAGCAGGTCCGGTCCGCAGCAGACCAGGCTCTCCTTGTTGGCGAGGGCGATGGTCGCCCCGCTGCGTGCGGCCGCCAGGGTGGGCGCCAGCCCCGCCACGCCGACGATGGCCGCCATGACCCAGTCCACGGGCTCGGCGGCGGCCTCGACGACGGCCGCGGTCCCGCCCGCGCAGGCGACGCCGCTGCCCGCCAGGCGCTCGCGCAGCTCCGGCAGCTTGCGCTCGTCGGCGATCACCGCCCGGCGCGCGCGCCAGCGCAGAGCCTGTTCGGCCAGCCGCTCGACGTTGGAGCCGCCGGTCAGGACGGCGACCTCCACGGGGGTTCCGGACTGCTCGAAGAGGTCCAGGGTGGAGACGCCCACCGAGCCGGTCGAGCCGAGGATGGAGACCCGCCGGCTCAATGCGCCCACCCCAGGTGGTCGATCAGCCGGATGCCGGCGAAGGCCACCGCCGCCAGCATCAGCCCGTCGACACGATCCAGGAGCCCGCCGTGGCCGGGGATCAGGTCGCCGGAGTCCTTCACCCCGAACCGCCGCTTGAGCATGGATTCGAGAAGGTCGCCCGCCATGGTCGCCAGCCCGCCGATCAGGCCGATGAAGGCGCCGGCCACCAGCACCAGCGGGATCTCGCTGAAGTGCGCCACGCCGAGCCCGGCGAGGGCCGCGCCGGCCAGGCCGCCGATGAAGCCGGACCAGGTCTTGTTGGGGGAAAACCGCGGCCAGAGCTTGGGCCCCTTGAGGGTGCTGCCCACCGCATAGGCGGCGATGTCGGCCGACCAGGCGACCAGGAAGAGGATCAGCGTCCACTGCGCCCCGAACGGCATGTGCCTGAGCCACATCAGGCAGAGGATCGGGGCGGCGATGTAGCAGACCCCGAAGGCCGCGTCGGCCGGCCGCTCGGCCGTGCCGCGCGCCACCACGGCGCCGGCCGCGGCGCCGATCGCCACCACGGCCCAGGCGATCGGGAACCAGCCCTGCCAGGCCGTGAACACCGCCGCCAGGATCACCACCGTCATGCCGGTGGCGACCCTCACCTGCGCCCGCGGGGCGGCCATAGCGGCCCATTCCAGGGAGAGCAGCGCCACCCCGACCGACAGCAACAGGAGGAAGGCCCAGCCGCCGAACCAGGCCGCCGCCACGGCCGCTGGGACGAGCACCGCGGCGGAGGCCGCGCGCACGCCCAGGTTGGACCAGTCGAAGCGCTTAGCGCGCGCCAAGGCCGCCATCGTCGCCGAGCCCGCCAAACCGCCGGTCGCGCGTCCTGTACTCCTCGATGGCCGCCTTCAGGTGCTCGGCCCCGAAGTCGGGCCACAGCACGTTCTGGAACACGAACTCGGCGTAGGAGGCCTGCCAGAGGAAGAAATTGGAGAGCCGCTGCTCGCCGGACGGGCGGATGATCAGGTCCGGCGCCCGCACCTGCGCCGTCGAGATGTAGCTGTCGAACATCTCTTCGGTCAGCGCCTCGGGCCGGGCCCGGCCGGCCGCCACGTCCTCGGCGAACCGGCGGGCCGCCTGCACGATGTCGGCCCGGCCGCCGTAGTTGAAGGCCACCTGCAGGATGAAGCGGTCGTTGTTCGCCGTGCGCCGCTGCGCCTCGTCGATGATCCGGCAGAGCTCGGGCGACAGCCGCTCCCGCGAGCCGACCACCCGCACCTGCACGCCCTCGCGCGCCAGCCGGTCGAGGTCGGTCTCGAAATAGCGCTGTGGCAGGGCCATCAGTTCGCGCACCTCGGCCTCCGGCCGGCTCCAGTTCTCGGTGGAGAAACCGAAGATGGTCAGGCAGCCCACGCCCAGCTCGGGCGCGGCTTGCACCGTGCGCCGCAGCGCATCGACCCCGGCCTTGTGGCCGAGGGTGCGCGGCAGGCCGCGGCGCTTGGCCCAGCGGCCGTTGCCGTCCATCACGATCGCGACATGCAGGCCCGCCTGCGCCAGCGGCGCTGGCGGCGCATCGAGGGTCGAGGGACTGGCGGCGAGGGTCATAAGATGCCTTGGGGCGCGAACTTAGGCGCCTAAACCTGCATGATCTCTTGCTCTTTGGCTTTCAAGGCCTCGTCGACGCGCTTGATGGCCTCGTCGGTCATCTTCTGGACCTCGGATTCCATCTTCTTCTGCTCGTCCTGGCTGATGACGTGGTCCTTCTCGGCCTTCTTCAGGTCGTCGTTGGCGTCGCGGCGCACGTTGCGCACGGCGATGCGCTGCTGCTCGGCGTACTTGCCGGCGACCTTGGCCAGGTCCTTGCGGCGGTCCTCGGTCAGCGGCGGGATCGGGATGCGCA
>DASPLZ010000394.1:0-2005 GCA_035627295.1 Phenylobacterium sp.
GCCGCGTCGATCCGGCCGGCGGCCTGCAGGTTCTGCGCCGTCACGCGGGTGACGGAGAAGGCCGCCTCGCCGGCGACGGGCGGCAGCCGTGCGGCGGTCACCACGATCTCGGCGATGGGCGGCGGCGGGTCGAGCGGCATCCTCGGGCGGTCACTCACGCAGCTTGGCGATACGCCTGAGTGCGCGCACCATCGCCTGAAACACAAGCCGCGCGCAGACGTTGCACAGACGGGGCTGGAGACAGGGGCATGGCGAGACACCTTCACACCGCAGCATGGCTGGGGGCGGCCGTCCTGTTGGCGGGCTGCGGCGAGGCCGGCCCCGCCGCCGGACAGCCGGGCGGCTATGGCCCGAACCCGGAGCTCCCGGCGCCGGAGAAGTCGCTCTTTCCCACGGTCAAGATCGCCAAGATCAAGGGCTGGGCCGAGGGCCAGGCCCCCGCCGCGCCGGCGGGCTTCAGGGTGGCGCCGCTGGCGACGGGCCTGACCCATCCCAGGTGGCTCTATGTGCTGCCCAACGGCGATGTCCTGGTGGCCGAGACCGATGGCCCCAAGCGCAAGCCCAAGGGCCTGAAGGGCTTCGTCGCCAGCCTCCTGATGAAGCAGGCCGGCTCCAACCAGCCGAGCGCCAACCGGATCACCCTGCTGCGCGACGCCGACGGCGACGGAACGCCCGAGGTGCGCACGGCCTTCCTGCAGGGCCTCAACTCGCCCTTCGGCATGGCGCTGGTGGGCGATCAGTTCTACGTCGCCAACACCGACAGCCTCGTCGCCTTTCTCTACGCCGAGGGCCAGACGGCGATCACCGCCCCGCCGCGCAAGGTCGCCGACCTGCCGGGGGGAGAGCTCAACCACCACTGGACCAAGAACCTGGTCGCAAGCCCCGACGGCTCAAAGCTCTATGTGTCGGTGGGCTCCAACAGCAATGTCGGCGAGAACGGCCTGCCGGCCGAGGAGCGGCGGGCCGCGATCCTCGAGATCGACCCGGCCAGCGGCGCCTCGCGGGTGTTCGCCTCGGGCCTGCGCAACCCGGTGGGCATGGCGTGGGAGCCGGTCACCGGGGCGCTCTGGACCGCCGTCAACGAGCGCGACGAGCTCGGCGACGACCTTGTCCCCGACTACATCACCTCGGTGCGCGACGGCGGGTTCTACGGCTGGCCCTGGAGCTATTTCGGCGCGAACGTCGATGCGCGGGTCAAGCCGCCACGGCCGGACATGGTCGCCAGGGCGATCAAGCCGGACTACGCCCTCGGTTCGCACACCGCCTCGCTGGGCCTGACCTTCTCCACCGCCGAGGCGTTCCCGCCGGCCTGGCGCAGCGGCGCCTTCATCGGCCAGCACGGCTCCTGGAACCGCAACCCGCCGTCCGGATACAAGGTGATCTATGTGCCCTTCGCCGGCGGGCGCCCGTCCGGCCCGCCGCGGGACTTCCTGACCGGCTTCCTGGGCGCGGACGGCAAGGCCCTGGGACGCCCGGTCGGCGTCGCCTTCGACAAAAGCGGCGCGCTCCTGCTGGCCGACGACGCCGGAGACGTCATCTGGAGGGTGACCGCCGTAGAGCCGGCGGTTGCTGGAGCCCCAGCCGCACCGCCATCCGACGTGTCATCCCGGCCGTAGCGAAGCGGAGAGCCGGAACCTAGGGGGGTCTGCAGTGCGCGCGGCCCTGGGTCCCGGACCGGCCTTGCAGGCCGTCCAGGATGACACGTGGTGTGTCGCCTAGCGTTTGTCCGCCGCGGCCCGATCGAGCCCATGGGCGTAGAGCGCGACCATCTGCGACGCGATCGCTTCGAAGTCCTCGGACCGGCAGAGGCCCCCCGAGAGCTGGTCGATCCGGCCCGTGCGCGCCCAGGTCAGCGAGATCGCCCCTGAGAGCATGTGGTAGAACCAGTAGAGGTCGACGTCGCTCGAATGGGGGCTGGCCCGGCGCAGCATGTCCACGAACACCTGCACCACCGGGTCGAAGGGCGTCACGTCCGCGCCGGCGATCACCCCCGCCGGGGTGCTGT
>DASPLZ010000395.1:0-5818 GCA_035627295.1 Phenylobacterium sp.
GTGGTTGACGTGGCTGGCCCACCAGAACCGCCGCTCGTGGGCGATACGGTGGAACCAGTAGTAGGTGAGGTCCTCCAGCAGGAAGATCGCCGCCCAGGCCCAGATCGCCGTCATCGGGATGTCGAACAGGCGGTGCTGGTAGAGCCAGAGGCTCGCGGCGAACGGGACCCCGAAGGTCAGAAGGCCGGCGAAGGTGCTGCCGAGGCCGAGCGTCAGGGAGGTGAGCGTGTCGCGGGTCTCGTAGTTGGCCCTGGCCTTGCCGAAGCGGCCGAGCAGCACCTCCAGGATCACCGCCAGCACGAAGAAGGGGATGGCCAGGGTCACCGGATCGAAGGCGGCGTGAACGAGGTGGTCGGGGGCGGGCTTCATGCCGCGGCCTCCGGCGGCCAGGCCGCGCCGGCCGGCCAGGCGAGCGCGAAGCGCGGCGCGCCGATGTCCCGCATGTCCACCATGACCTGTCCCTCCCCGATCCTGGCGGCCGCCAGGTCGGCCCAGGGCAGCTTGCGGGCAGTATAGCCGTCGCCGTGGCGGCGAAGGACAAGCGCGGTCTCGCCGGCCCGCGCGACGGCGGCCGCTGCATCCTCGGCGATCCAGACGTGCGTCGGGTGAATCTGCGGGTATTCGTCGGCGAGGAGGCGGCGGGCGGCGGCCTCGTCGAGCGGCGGCGTCGGCCGGGCGATGCGCGCCCAGGCGGCGAGCGCCACGAGCAGGGCCACGGCCGCGGCCGACCCCAGGAATTGATAGAGCATGCCCAAGGGCGTTTCGCGCCTCCCCTGACCGCGCAGGGTCAGGGGAATGCGCCGGGCGGTCAAGCCGCCCGAAAGTCGCGGTTAGAAGCGCCGCACGTAGGAGACCGAGACGGTGTCCACGTCGCCGGCGTCGTCTTCGAGGTTGTAGCGGGTGTATTCCCCGCGGATGCCGTTGACGCCGTCGAAGAAGTACTGGGCGCCGGCGCCGAAGTTCCAGCTGTTGGCGTCGGCGGTGGCGCTGATGCCCTGGGACTCGGCCTTGATCTCCTGGCCGCCGTAGCCGACGCGGGCGAAGAGGTCGGCGTTGGGCGAGAGCGGCAGGTAGCCGACGCCGTAGAGCGCGACCTGGTGGTTGAGCTCAGCCTTGGCGGAGTAGGCGCCCGCGCCGACCTTGGCCTTCTTGATGCCCGTGGCCGCTTCGCCCTCGACGCCGAAGTGCTGGCCGAAGCGGGCGCCCAGGCGGCCCTGGATCGCGCCGAGGTCGGCTTCGGAATCGGTCAGGTCGTCGAGGGAATTCTCGTTCTCGAGGTCCGAGAAGATGTGGGTGTAGCCGAGCGTGCCGTAGATCTGGGTGTTCGACAGATCCTGCGCCATGGCCGGAGCGGCGACGGCGAAGAGGGCGGCGCCCGAGGTGGCGGCGATGAGGACTTTCATTGTAATCGTACTCCACTGGTTACGTTTTCAGCCGTCCCAAGCCCGGGTGGTCGGCTCCAAACGCGGCGGGGATGGGTCGGTTCGCCGGCCATCGCTTGTCCATTTTGGGGTGTCGCCCATCGGCAACACCCTTCATGACGAGGCTTTCACGGGCGCGGCGGGCGCCGGGCGGCTAAGGCTGGGCGGTCAGTTCGGGAGGGCCGGATGAGCCAGGACGAAGCCGCCATCGGCGCGGTGATCGACGAGATGTACGCCATGATCTCCGGCCCCGCCGGGCCGCGCGACTGGAGCCGGCAACAGGTCCTCTTCCATCCGCAAAGCCGGCAGATGCGGATCACCGTGGACGCGGCCGGAACGCCCGCCATCCGCATCATGGCGCCGGACGCCTATGCGGCGGACGTGGCCCCGTTCTTCGCCGCCAACGCCTTCTACGAGGTGGAGACCGCGCGGCGGATCGACGTGCTCGGCCGCATGGCGCACGCCTGGAGCGTCTACGAGGCGCGCACCCATCCGGACGACCCCGAGCCGGAGCGGCGCGGGGTCAATTCCATCCAGCTCTACAAGGACGAGAGCGGCGCCTGGCGGATCATGAGCATGATCTGGGACAACGAGCGCGAGGGCGTGAGGGTCGCGCCGCTCTAGGCCCCGCCGTCCACCCGCACGATGGCGCCGGTGGTGAAGGACGACATGGGGCTGGCGAGATAGAGCGCCGTCGTCACCACCTCCTCCGGCCGGCCAGGACGGCCGAGGGCGTTGTTGGAGCGCTCGCGGGCCTCCGGGGTCCAGGCCTTGGCGATGTCGGTCAGGAACGGGCCGGCCGAGATGGTGTTGACCCGCACCTTCGGCCCGTACTCGCGGGCGAGGGAGACCGTCATGGCGTTCAGCGCCGCCTTGGCGCCGGAATAGGGGATCACCCGCGGCAGGGGCATGAGCGCGCCGGAGGACGAGACGTTGATGATCACCCCGCCCTCCCCCTCGGCCATCCGGCGCGCCACCTGCGAGGCCAGGCGGAACGGTCCCTTGAAGTTGAGGTTCAGGACGCTGTCGAACAGCTGCTCGCTGACCTCGTGCGAGGGCATGGCGGGCGACATGCCGGCGTTGTTGACCAGGATGTCGATGCGGCCGAATTCGCCGTAGGCGGCCTCGATCAGGCCGTCGATCTCGTCCCAGCGGCCGGCGTGGGCGGCGTGGGCGAAGGCTCGTTGGCCCAGCGCGCGCACCTCGGAGGCGACCGCCTCGCAGGCGTCGAGCTTGCGGCTGGAGATGATCACGTCGGCGCCGGCGCGGGCGAAGGCCATCACCATCTGATAGCCGAGGCCCCGGCTGCCGCCGGTGACCAGGGCGACCTTGCCGGTGAGGTCGAAGAGGTTGTCGCTCATGGCTGCGCTCCGCTGCTACGGCGCGCAGGATGGCGGGCTGACGCAGGGGCGGGATAGCCCTTCGCGCGGCCAGGCCGTGCGTCCTTCGAGACGCCCGCTTCGCGGGCTCCTCAGGATGACGAAGCCAGCACAGACCTAGTCATGGTGAGGGCGGCCCGGAGGGCCGCGTCTCGAACCACGCAGGGCCGATCAGCGGTCCTTCTCGCGCTCGCCGATGGCGGCCTGGGCCGCGGCCAGCCGGGCGATCGGCACGCGGAAGGCCGAGCAGCTGACGTAGTCGAGGCCGGCCTTCTCGCAGAAGGCGATCGAGGCCGGATCGCCGCCGTGCTCGCCGCAGATGCCGAGCTTGACGTTCGGGCGCACGGCCCTCCCCCGCTCGGCGGCGATCTGGATGAGGTCCCCTACCCCCTCGGCGTCCAGGGTAACGAAGGGGTCTCGCTCGTAGATGCCCTTGTCCAGGTAGGCCTGCAGGAAGCGGCCGCTATCGTCGCGGCTGATGCCGTAGGTGGTCTGGGTCAGGTCGTTGGTGCCGAAGGAGAAGAACTCGGCGTTTTCGGCGAGGTCCCCGGCGCGGATGGCGGCGCGGGGCAGCTCGATCATGGTGCCGACCTGGTAGGTGATCTCGCAGCCCTTCTCGGCCATCACCTGCCTGGCGGTGCGGTCGGTGAGCTCGCGCAGGAACTTCATCTCCTCGCCCTTGCCGACCAGGGGGTGCATGATCTCCGGCACGGGCGCGGCCTTGCCGGCGGCGGCGATCTCGCAGGCGGCCTCGATGATGGCGCGCACCTGCATCTCGTAGATTTCCGGATAGGAGATGCCGAGGCGGCAGCCGCGGTGGCCGAGCATCGGGTTGCTCTCATGCAGCTCGCCGGCCCGGCGCAGCAGCTTGGCGGCGTCCAGGCCCGTGGCCTCGGCCACCGCCTGCACGTCGGCCTCGGTGTGCGGCAGGAACTCGTGCAGCGGCGGGTCGAGCAGCCGTATGGTGACCGGCAGGCCCTCCATGATGGTGAAGAGCTCCACGAAGTCCTGGCGCTGCATGGGCAGGATCTTGGCGAGCGCCGCCCGGCGGCCGGCCTCGTCGTCGGCCAGGATCATCTCGCGCACGGCGGCGATGCGGTCCTCGTCGAAGAACATGTGCTCGGTGCGGCAAAGGCCGATGCCCTCGGCGCCGAACTGGCGGGCGGTGCGCGCGTCGGTGGGGGTCTCGGCGTTGGCGCGCACCTTCAGGCGGCGCAGCTCGTCGGCCCAGGCCATCAAGGTGGCGAAGTCGCCGGAGAGCTCCGGCTCGATCATCTTCACGTCGCCTGCCAGCACCTCGCCCTTGGAGCCGTCGACGGTGATGATGTCGCCGGCCTTGAAGCTGCGGCCCCGCGCGCGCAGCTCGCCGGCGCGAAGGTCGATGTGCAGTTCGCCGGCGCCGGAGACGCAGGGCCGGCCCATGCCGCGCGCCACGACGGCGGCGTGGCTGGTCATGCCGCCTCTGGCGGTGACGATGCCGCGGGCGGCGTCCATGCCGCGGATATCCTCCGGCGAGGTCTCCTCGCGCACCAGGAT
Source organism: Phenylobacterium sp. (assembly GCA_035627295.1). Taxonomy (GTDB): domain Bacteria; phylum Pseudomonadota; class Alphaproteobacteria; order Caulobacterales; family Caulobacteraceae; genus Phenylobacterium. Next base: position 4,337 of record DASPLZ010000395.1, read on the forward strand.
CACCGCCTCGCCCGCCTTGCCGAGCCGCTCGGCCTCGGCGGCGTCGAAGACGATCTGGCCGGTGGCCGCGCCGGGCGAGGCCGGCAGGCCCTGGGCGATCAGGTCGCGCTCGGCGTCCGGGTGGATGGTGGGATGCAGGAGCTGGTCGAGCGAGGCCGGCTCGACGCGCATCACCGCTTCCTCGCGGGTGATCAGGCCGGCTTCGGCCAGGTCGACGGCGATCTTCAGGGCGGCCTTGGCGGTGCGCTTCCCGTTGCGGGTCTGCAGCATGTAGAGCCGGCCTTTTTCGACCGTGAACTCGATATCCTGCATGTCGCGGTAGTGGCGCTCGAGGCGCCCCACCACGTCCTTGAACTGGCCGAACACCTCCGGCAGGGCCTCCTCCATGGAGAGCGCCTTCTCGCCCATCTCCTCGCGGGCGGCGCGGGTCAGGGCCTGGGGCGTGCGGATGCCGGCGACGACGTCCTCACCCTGGGCGTTGATCAGGAACTCGCCGTAGAGCGCCGCCTCGCCGGTGGAGGGGTTGCGGGTGAAGGCGACGCCGGTGGCGCTGGAATCGCCCATGTTGCCGAACACCATCGACTGCACGTTCACCGCCGTGCCCCAGCTTTCGGGGATGTCGTGCATGCGCCGGTAGAACTTGGCGCGGTCGTTCATCCAGCTGGCGAAGACGGCGCCGATGGCGCCCCACAGCTGGTCGGCCGGGTCCTGCGGGAACGGGCGGCCGAGCTCGCTTTCGACCAGCTTCTTGTAGTCGGCGACGACGGCTTCCCAGTCCTTGGCCTGGAGCGCGGTGTCGACGGAGACGTCGAGGCGCTCCTTATGCTCGTCGAGGATCTCCTCGAACATGTGGTGGTCGAGGTCGAGCACCACGTTCGAGTACATCTGGATGAACCGGCGGTAGCTGTCGAAGGCGAAGCGCCGGTCGCCGGCCAGCTCGGCCAGGCCCGCGACGGTGGCGTCGTTGAGGCCGAGGTTGAGGACCGTGTCCATCATCCCCGGCATCGAGGCCCGCGCGCCCGAGCGCACCGAGACCAGCAGCGGGTTGGCCGGATCGCCGAACCGCTTGCCGGTGATCTCCTCGACCTTGCCGAGCGCCGCCTCGACCTGCGCCTTCAGCTCGGCCGGGTAGGTCTTGCCGTTGGCGTAGAAATAGGTGCAGACCTCGGTGGTGATGGTGAAGCCCGGCGGCACCGGCAGGCCGAGGTTGGCCATCTCCGCCAGATTGGCGCCCTTGCCGCCGAGCAGATTCTTCATGTCCGCCCGGCCTTCGGTCTTGCCCGCACCGAAGCTGTAGACCCACTGATTCACGCCTTGGCTCGCCATGGCTTGTTCCATCCCCTGGGTTGGTCGTCCGCCCGCCGCGCTTCCGTTGGCGGGACAAACTGGTAGCACCGCTTACGCTCCCTTCTAGTCTGCCGTGGACGCGGAAAACAAGACCAACCGCAGGGCTGCGCCGTATGGGCGGTGTGCACCGCACAC
>DASPLZ010000396.1:0-13472 GCA_035627295.1 Phenylobacterium sp.
GAGCCTCCGGCGGTCGCGGGAGGCAGGCGGGCATGGTGTCGAGACGGGCTCTCATGGCGGCCGCCATCCTCGCGCCGGGCCTGGCCCATGCGCAAGCCGATCCGGCCCGAGAGGCCGCCGACAGGCTGGTGACGGCCATGGGCGGGCCGGCGGCCTGGGCCAGGGCCAAAGGAATCCGCATCGCCGCCCGCCACTGGGAGCGGCAGCTCGCCGAGCCCTACGAGAACCTCATCCTGATGTCGCTCGAAGAGCCCCGCATGCGCTTCGAGGGCGACAGCGCCACCATGAAACGCCGCCGCGCCGTGGTCGGCGAGCGCGGCTGGCGGGTGAGCGAACTTGCCACCCTGGGGCCGATGACGCCCGAGCAGGTGGCCAGCGACCTGCGCTGGTGGGAGGCGCACGTCTACCGCAACCTGGGCCGCCTGGCCCGCCGCGATCCGCAGGTGACGCCGAAGCTGGCCGCCGACGGCCGGCTGGAGCTCTATCGGCCCGATGGCGTGCGCCTGATCTGGTACCGGCTGAACGCGGCCGGCGAGCCGGTGGCCTATGGCCAGTTCGACGACGAGCGCGGTTCGATCCTGGGGCCGCTCGTCGAACGCGGCGGCGGCGTGCGCCTGCCGGCCTGGAGCACCAGCGCCGACGGCGGCTTCCGGGTGATGATCACCGAGGCCGCCGCCCTGCCGGCCGCGCCCGCGGCGGACTACGACAAGCCCTGACGGGACGCCGCAACTCGCTGAGCGGCGAGCGCATCGGCCTGACGCCGCGCAGGGCCGCGTAACGGCGTCTTTCAGCCTTGGCTTGCGTCGGGAACCTCACGCTTGTAACGGCGAAGGCGGGGGGCAGAAGAACCGCCGCGAAGGCGAGGAGCGAAACCCCATGCCCACCCTCACACGGCCCGAGGGGACCAAGCCGGAAGACCTCAACCTGTCGCGCCGCGGCATCGCTGCGGCGGTGTTCGGCGGCTATGCGGTCTATGCGCTCTCGGCCGAGGCCGCGCCGATCCGCACCCCCGCCGAGGGCCTGGTGGCTGAGACCGTGCAGCTGCCGGCCCGCGACCGGCTGATCCCGGCCTATATGGCCCGGCCCGACGCGCCGGGACGCTTCCCGGTGGTGGTGGTGATCTCCGAGGTGTTCGGCGTCCACGAGTACATCCGCGACACCTGCCGACGGCTGGCGCGCCTGGGCTATGTCGCCCTGGCGCCGGACTTCTTCGTCCGTCACGGCGACCCCTCGCGGGTCAGCGACTTCGACAAGATCCGCCAGATCGTCGGCGCGGCCTCCGAGCCGCAGCTGATGGGCGACCTTGAGGCGGCCCTGCGTTTCCTGCGGGGGCAGCCCTACGCCGACCGGCGGCGGATGGCGATCACCGGCTTCTGCTGGGGCGGGGCGATCGTCTGGCTGGCCTGCGCGCGGTTCCGCGACTTCCGGGCGGGCGCGGCCTGGTACGGGCGCCTTGCGCCGCCCTCGCCGGGGGATTTCCTCTCCGAGCCCGACCGCAGCTGGCCGCTGCAGATCGCGCCCGACCTGCGCGCTCCGGTGCTGGGGCTCTACGCCGGCAAGGATCAGGGGATCAGCCAGGAGTCCGTCGAGCAGATGCGGCTGGCGCTGATCCAGTACCGCAAGCGCGGCTCGGAGATCGTGGTCTATCCCGACGCCCAGCACGGCTTCCACGCCGACTACCGCTCCAGCTACGACGCCGAGGACGCCAGGGACGGCTGGGCGCGCATGCTGGCCCACTTCCAGCGCTACGGCGTCGCGCCGCGGCCGTTCTGATGAGCAGTCTCCATCCCCTTCATGGGGAGGGTGGATCGCCGCGATAGCGGCGAGACGGGTGGGGTCGTTGCGGCGAGTCAGCAGAGCCCCCACCCTGGCCGCTCACGCGGCCTGTCCCTTCCCACGAGGGGGAGGGAGGGTGTCATCCCCGCAGCTTGCGGATCAGCACCTCGAGGTCGCGCGCCAGCTGGGCGTCCTCGGCCTTCAGGGCCTCGATGCGGCGCACGGCGTGCAGGACGGTGGTGTGGTCGCGCCCGCCGAAGCGGCGACCGATGTCCGGCAGCGAGCGGGTGGTGATCTGCTTGGCCAGCCACATGGCCGCCTGGCGGGGCCGGGCGATGGCGCGGTTGCGCCGCTCGGAGAGCAGGTCCGACTGCTTGAGGCCGAAGTGCTCGGCCACCGCCTTCTGGATCTGGTCGACGGTCACCCGCCGCTCGGAGGTGGTCAGGTGGGGACGGACCAGCGCCTGGGCCTGATCGAGCGTCATGCGGGCGATGTCGGCGCCGACGGCGGCGACCAAGGTGTTCAGGGCGCCTTCCAGTTCGCGCACGGAATCAGTGAAGCGGTCGGCGAGGTACTGCAGCACCTCCGGCCGCGCCGCCGGGATGAAGCGGCCCTGCTTGGCCAGCACGGCGAGCTTGCGCTCCAGGATGCCGAGGCGGAGGGTGCGGTCGGCCGGCTCGATGCCGCAGACGAGGCCCGCCTGCAGGTGCGAGCGCAGGCGCGCGTCCATCTCCGACAGCTCGCCCGGCGCGCGGTCGGCGGTCATCACCACCCGGCGGCCGTCGTCCACCAGGGCGGTCAGGGTGTGGAACAGCTCCTCCTGGGTGGAGGCCTTGCCGGCGACGAAATGCACGTCGTCGATCAGGAGGAGATCGGCGTTCCTAAGTTCGTCCTTGAAGCTTGAGGTCTGGCGGTCCTGCAGGGCCTTCAGGAAGCCTTGGGTGAACTTCTCGGCGGTCAGATAGACCACGCGCTTGTCAGGGGCCGAGCGCATGGCCTCCCAGGCCAGCGCCTGCAGAAGGTGCGTCTTGCCGAAGCCGTAGGGGCCGTGGAACAGCACCGGGTTGAAGTGGCCGTCCGCCCAGGAGGCGACGCGCTTGGCCACCGCGAAGGCGAACTCGTTGGCCGGACCGGGCACGAAGGTGTCGAAGGAGAAGCGCTCCTGCAGGCCGGAGGCGCGGGCGGCCTTCACCTCGGCAGGACGGGGCGCGGCCTCGTCGATCTCGATCTCGACCGCGGCGGGGGGCGCCGGCTGCGAGGCCTCGGCGTCGAGCTCGGTGCGGCACTTGAGGGTCAGCCGGCGGCCCTGGGGATCGTTCTGCGCCCAGAGGCTCTCGATCCGGCGCCAGGCGTTGCGGCGGATCCAGTCCCGCGCCACGCCCGTGGCGGTGACCAGGCACACCTCGCCTCCGCCACGTTCACGCAAACTCGCCTGACCCAGCCAGGAGCCGAACGCATCTTCTCCGAGTTCGCGCCGTAGGGTCTGACAAGCCTTCGTCCAGACCACCCCCGCCGGCGTTTCAGAAGACACCTCGGCGTACCCCCCGTTCTGCATTCCAAAACCCCCGTCTTTATCGCGCAGTTCTCCGATGCGCCCCCGCGCAGCGGCGAACTTATCGTTTAGACACAACATCTTATTCGGCGAGCGCACGGGCCCCCGCCGACGCTTTTTTCACCCGGCGACAGATGGAAGAGCGTCTCTAAGACGGCTCACCGTAAACCCGCGGCGGGGTCGGTCAACGGTGATTCTTGCGCCTCTCAAGCGATATTTTCGTTGACTCGTTTCCACCCCAAGCAACGCAAGGGATTCCGGATTTGAGGCGTCACAAAACTGTGCAGTTTGGTCGCAGGAGTCGCACCTCCTGGCCTCTGCAACCGGAGCGATCCGGGATTTTCGCATGGCGACAGGAAGCTTCGCCCTAGGGCGAAACTTCCTGCGAATTCAGGGCTGTGGATAAACTGCGGCGAGGGGCCGCAGGCGCCGTCAGGCGGTGGCCAGCTTCTTCAGCTGGGCGGCGAGGCGCGAGACCTTGCGCGAGCCGGTGTTCTTGTGGACCACGCCCTTGGAGACGGCGCGCATCAGTTCGGACTGGGCGTCCACGAAGGCGGTCTTGGCGGCCGCGGCGTCGCCGCCGGCGATGGCTTCGTCAAACCGGCGCAGGAAGGTGCGAACGCGCGAGCGGCGCGCCTTGTTGACCTCGGTGCGGCGGGCGATCTTGCGGGCCGCTTTCTTGGCGCCGGGGTTGTTGGCCATGGGTGCGTACGAGCTCTTTGTTGCGGACCGCGACGGACCCCTGTCCGCCGGCGGAAAAATCGGAAGGGCGCGCCTATAAGCGAAAGGGCCCCCGCGGTCAACGCGAAGGCTATCGCCCGGTGAACTTCGCAGGCCGCTTTTCGGAGAAGGCGGCCATGCCTTCCTTCTGGTCCTCGAAGGCGAAGAGGGAGTGGAAGAGCCGCCGCTCCACCGCCACGCCGGCGGCGAGGGTGGTCTCGTAGGCGGCGCCCACCAGCTCCTTGTTCATCATCACCGCCAGCGGCGACTGGCCCGCGATCTTGGCGGCGGCGGCCACCGCCTCCTCGATCAGCTTGTCAGCGGCGACTGCGCGAGAAACCAGGCCCGCGCGCTCGGCCTCGGCGGCGTCCATCATCCGAGCGGTCAGGATCATGTCCATGGCCTTGGACTTGCCCACGAAGCGGGTCAGCCGCTGGGTGCCGCCGATGCCGGGCATGACCCCGAGGTTGATCTCCGGCTGACCGAACTTCGCCGTCTCGGCGGCGATGATGAAGTCGCACATCATGGCCAGCTCGCAGCCGCCGCCGAGGGCGAAGCCCGCGACCGCGGCGATGATCGGCTTCCTGAACTGCTCGATCCGCCGGGCGGCGGGGGTGAAGAAGTCCTGGGAGAACATCTGGGCGTAGGTCTTGTCCGACATCTCCTTGATGTCGGCGCCGGCGGCGAAGGCGCGCTCCGAGCCGGTCAGCACCAGGCAGCGCACGGCGTCGTCCGCCTCAGCCGCGTCCAGCGCCTGGGCGAGTTCGCCGAGCAGCTGGCTGTTCAGCGCGTTCAGCGCCTGCGGCCGGTTCAGCCGGATCAACTGCACGCCCTCGGCAGGCGTCTCGATCAGCAGGGTCTCATAGGCCATGGCGCATCTCCCGAAGGCTCGGGGCGGCCTTAAGGCCCTTCCACCGAATAGCCAAGCGCACGCAGGCGCTCCGGCAGGCCGTCCGGACCGAGCAGGTGGCCGACGCCGACCACCACCACCGTCTCCCCCGATCCGGCCAGGCGCTGGCGCAAGGCCGTCAGCCAGCGCTCGTTCCGCTCGGTGACCAGGCGGCGGTAGAGGACGGGCGCGGCGGCCTTCAATGGCTCCAGCGCCTCCTGCCGCAGGGCGCCGACATCGCCGCGCATCCAGGCGGCCACCAGGTCCTCGAAGGCCTTGGGATCGGCCTCCATCTCCTTCAGGCTCGCCGAGAGGGAGGCGACCTGCGCCGCCCTCGGCGTATCGGCGAAGATCGCCAGCTGCTCCTCGACGCTCTCGAAGGCGCGGCGCTCGGCGGCCGGCGGGGCGCGGGCGGCGATCTGCTTCTCCACCCCGTGGTCGGCCCGCGCCCCGGCGGCCTGGTAGGCGGCGGCGGCGAGCGCCACCTCGGCGAACCAGGGCTGCATGCCGTCCAGGAACGCCGGGGCGAGGCCGTAGCGGCCGGCCATCCGCTCGAGACGGGCTTGGTCCTCGGGGGCCAGCAGGTCCGACAGCCGCTGGCCCTTGGGCAGCATGCCGGACTTCACCGCCAGCTGGGCGGCGGCCAGTTCCGCGCCTGCGTCGATCGGCAGTTCAAACCAGAGGTCGTCGGCGTCCCTGAGGGCGCGGTCGAGCGTCGCCGGCCGCCAGTTCAACCCCTCCGGAAGCACGTGCACCGAGCCGAACAGCACGATCTCGGAATCGGCGTCGCGGACCACCCACACGGGCGGCTGCGCCCGGGCGGGCGCGCCGGCGAGAAGGGCGAGGAGGGCGGCGAGGGCGAGGCGCATGGCGGCGGCTATCGCTGGCAGACCGGGCAATAGAATGTCGAGCGGCCGGCCTGCACCTGGCGGGCGATCACGCCGCGGCAGCCGGGGTTGGCGCAGGGCTCGCCCTCGCGGTCGTAGGCCTGGAAGCGGTGCTGGAAATAGCCCAGCGCGCCGTCGACGCCGGCGTGGTCGCGCAGGGTGGAGCCGCCGGCGAGGATGGCCTGCTCCAGCACGGTGCGCACCGACTGGACGAGCCGCTCCAGCCGGTCCTTGCGGATCTTCCCCGCCGGCTTGAACGGCGAGATGCGCGCCCGGTGCAGGGCCTCGCAGGCGTAGATGTTGCCGACGCCCGCCACGATGCGCTGGTCGAGCAGCAGGGTCTTGGGCCCCTGCTTGCGGCCGGCGAAGGCGGCGGCGAGCGTCGCTGTGGTGAACGCATCGCCCAGGGGCTCCGGCCCGAGCCCGCGGAACCACGGGTGCTCCTCCAGCTCCGCGGTGGGGATCAGGTCCATGTAGCCGAAGCGGCGGGGGTCATAGAAGGTCACCACGGCGCCGGCTTCGGTCTCGAACACCACATGCGCGTGCTTTGGATCGGGGGGGCTCGCCAGGGCGAAGTCGCCGGGCCGCACGGCGCCTTCCGGACGGGCGATCTCGAACCGGCCGCTCATCCCCAGGTGCATCACCAGGGTGTCGCCGCGGTCCAGCGGGGCCAGCAGGTACTTGGCGCGCCGCTGCATCGTCTCGATCCGCGCGCCGCTCAGCCGCTGCACGAACCCGTCCGGAAAGGGAAAGCGCAGGTCCGGACGCCGCATCTCGACCCGCGCCAGCCGCGCCCCGGCCAGCACCGGCTCAAGCCCCCGGCGGACGGTCTCGACTTCGGGCAGTTCGGGCATCGGCTCGCTCGATCACGCGGGCGGCGCGCCCGAGGGCCTATGTGGGCGGCTGGGCGCCGGGCGGGCAAGGGGCTAAGAGGCGAGCCATGACCGCCACCTTCGGCTATCGCGACGTCGCGCCTGAAGAAAAGGCCGGCCTCGTGCGCGGGGTCTTCGACCGCGTGGCCGGCCGCTATGATCTGATGAACGACCTGATGAGCGCGGGCGTGCACCGGCTCTGGAAGGACGCGGCGGCCGTGCGGCTGAACCCGCAGCCCGGCGAGCTGATTCTCGACGTGGCCGGCGGCACCGGCGACATGGCCCGGCGCTTCGCCAGGCTCGCCCGCCGCGCGCAGGAGCGTCGGGGCGGCGCCGACGCCCAGGTGGTGGTGATCGACTACAACGCCGAGATGGTGGACCAAGGCATCGCCAAGGGCGCGCCGCCGGAAGTGGCCTGGGCGGTCGGCGACGCCCAGGCCCTGCCCGTGCCGGACGCCTGCGCCGACGCCTACGCCATCTCCTTCGGCCTTCGAAACGTTACCGACGTGCCCGCCGCCCTGCGCGAAGCGCGGCGGGTGCTGAAGCCGGGCGGGCGGTTCCTCTGCCTGGAGTTCTCCCGGCCGGTGAGCGAGGCGCTGCAGAAGGCCTATGACGCCTACTCCTTCAAGGTGATCCCCTTCATCGGCGACAAGGTCGCCGGCGACCGCGACGCCTATCAGTACCTCGTAGAGAGCATCCGCCGCTTCCCCGACCAGCGGACCCTCGCGCGCATGATGGGCGAGGCCGGCTTCGCGCGGGCCGGATTCACCAATTTCACCGGCGGGGTGGCGGCGCTGCACACCGGCTGGGCGATCTGACATGGCCGGGATCGCCGCCTTCGGGCGTCTGGTCGGCGCCGGCTGGCGGCTGGCCCGTCACGACGCCCTGCTGCCGCGGGAGTTCGAGGTGTTCTACCCGCCGGGGCTGCGGGCGGCCGGAGGGGTCCTGCGGCTGTTCGCCGGCGGCGCGGCCCGGCGGGGACGGCCCGGCGAGCGGCTGGCGCGGGCCCTGGAAGGCCTGGGGCCGGTGGCCATCAAGCTCGGCCAGCTCCTCTCGACCCGCGGCGACATCTTCGGCGCCGAGTTCGCCGAGGACCTGTCGCACCTGAAGGACCGCCTGCCGCCGTTTCCCACGGCTGTCGCCCGCGCGGAGATCGAGCGGGAGCTGGGCAAGCCGGTCGATGCGGTCTTCGCCCGTTTCGGCGAACCGGTGGGCGCGGCCTCCCTGGCCCAGGCGCACGATGCGCAGATGCCCGACGGCCGCCGGGTGGCGGTGAAGGTGCTGCGTCCCGGAATCGAGAGGCGCGTCGAGGCCGACAGCGAGGCCCTGCGCCTGGCGGCCGCCCTGGTCGAGGACCACGTGCCGCTCGCCCGCCGGCTGGAGCCGCGGGCCTTCGCCGACACGGTGATGCGCGCGACCCTGCTGGAGCTCGACCTGCGCATGGAGGCGGCCGGCGCCGACGAGCTGCGCGAAGTGATGGCCGCCGACGGCTACATGGCCGCGCCGAAGGTGGTGTGGGAAGCGGCCGGCAAGCGGGTGCTGGCCCTGGAGTGGGCGCCGGGCATGCCGCTCTCCGACCCGGCCTCGCTGGACCAGCCCGGGCTCGACCGCAAGGCCCTGGCCAACAAGGTCATCCGCGGCTTCCTGGCCCAGGCTATGGACCACGGGGTGTTCCACGCCGACCTGCACGAGGGGAACCTCTTCGTCGCCGCGCCGGACACCCTGACGGCGGTGGACTTCGGCATCATCGGCCGGCTGGGCCGGGCGGAGCGGCGCTATCTGGCCGAGATCCTCTGGGGCTTCCTGCAGCGCGACTACATGCGGGTGGCGCAGGTGCACTTCGACGCCGGCTATGTGCCCGCCGGCCAAGACGTGGCCGCCTTCGCCCAGGCCCTGCGGGCGGTCGGCGAGCCGGTGTTCGGGCGTCCGGCCAGCGAGGTGTCGATGGGGCGGCTGCTCACCCAGCTCTTCGAGATCACCGCCCTCTTCGAGATGCGTCTGCAGCCGCAGCTCGTGCTGCTCCAGAAGACCCAGCTGACTGTGGAGGGCGTCGCGCGCCGCATCGACCCCGACCACGACATCTGGGCCGCCTCCGACCCGGTGGTGCGCCGCTGGATCGCCCGCGAGCTCTCGCCCAAGGCCCGGGTCGAGCGGCTGGTGGAGGAAGGGCTGACCGCGCTCCGCCGCCTCTCCGAGCCGCCGCCTGCGGTGGTGGTCGCGCCGGCCGCGCGTCGCCCTTCGCGGCTCGCCTGGTTCGTGAGTGGCGCGGCGCTGGCGGGACTGGCCGCCTGGGGCGTGACTTTGCTGACCTAGAGCGGGTTAGCCGGCGGAACCGGCTTCCACTTCCGCCTAACGCGCTCTAGAGCGAAGGGATCAGCCGTTATCCCCGTCGTTGTCGTTGGCCGCCCTGCGTCCTTCGCGTTCCTTCTGCCTGTCCCAGTAGGCCCGCCCGTCGTCCGGCTTGAACATCGTCCTCGGCGCGCCCTCGGCCGTCGCGACCGCGAAGACGTTGGACCTGGCGTCGTAGATCAGAAGGTCGCCGTTCGGGCGGCTCAGGGTCTCGGCGCCCGACGGCGGGTCGGAGACGAAGGCGTGGGCCTTCTTCACATAGTCGTCGACATCCCTGGCGCCGAAGGCCTCGCCGTTGCGGGCGAAGTGGCGGGCGGCGTTCTCGGTGGCGGTGTAACGGCGGTTGGCCGACCACATCGGCTTGCCGTCGAGCTTGGGGACCGGCGCCGTCCGCGGGTCGTCTGCGCTCGCCTGGCGCTCGGGCGCGGCCGAGGCGGCGGCGGGTTCGGCGACGGGGTCCTGCTTGGCCACGGCCGAGGGGCCGTTGTCGCAGGCCGCAAGGGCCAGCAGGGCGGCGAACGCCATGGCGAATTTCGTCCAATGCATGTCTATCTTCCTGAAGCAACCCCAAGGCGAAGCTAAACGGCGGCGCCCAAGGTTTGTCCAGCCACCGGCTTTGGCTTAAGAGCCCGGCGGGTTGCATTCGGGAGCCTTGGGCCTTGTCGGACAAGCAGGTGCTGCTGATCATCGGCGGCGGGATCGCGGCCTACAAGGCGCTGGAGCTCACGCGCCTCTTCCGCAAGGCGGGCGTCGGGGTGCGGCCGATCCTGACCCGGGCGGGAGCGGAGTTCGTGACGCCGCTCTCCCTCGCCGCCCTTTGCGAGGACAAGGTCTACTCGGACCTCTTCTCCCTCACCGACGAGGCCGAGATGGGCCACATCGAGCTTTCCCGCTCGGCGGACCTGATCGTGGTGGCGCCGGCCACCGCCGACCTGATGGCCAAGGCGGCGAACGGCCTGGCCGACGACCTGGCCTCCACCACCCTCCTCGCCACCGACACGCCGGTGCTGATGGCGCCGGCGATGAACGTGCGGATGTGGAGCCACCCGGCCACGCGCCGCAACCTCGCGACGCTCAGGGCCGACGGGATCGCCTTCGTCGGGCCGGGCGAGGGGCCGATGGCCTGCGGCGAGTTCGGTGAAGGCCGCCTCGCCGAACCGCAGGAGATCTTCGAGGCCGCCATGGCCCTGCTGGGCGCCGGCGGGCCGCTGGCCGGCAAGCGCGCCATCGTCACCGCGGGCCCCACCGCCGAACCGATCGACCCGGTGCGGGTGCTGACCAACCTCTCCTCGGGCAAGCAGGGCTACGCCATCGCCGAGGCGCTGGCGGCGCTGGGGGCCGAGGTGACCCTGGTCTCCGGCCCGACGGCCCTCTCCACGCCGCTGGGCGTCAGGCGCGTGCAGGTGCAGACGGCGGTCGAAATGCTGGCCGCCTGCGAGGCCGCCCTGCCGGCCGACATCGCCGTCTGCGTGGCGGCGGTGGCCGACTGGCGGCCGGACACGGTGGGCGCGGGCAAGCTGAAGAAGCAGCCGGGCGGGCCGCCGACCATCGCGCTGGTGGAGAACCCGGACATCCTGGCCACCCTTTCGCGCGGCGCGCGGCGGCCGAAGCTGGTGGTCGGCTTCGCGGCCGAGACGGGCGACCTCATCCGCTACGCCGAGGGCAAGCTGAAGACCAAGGGCTGCGACTGGATCGTCGCCAACGACGTGGCGGCCGACAAGGTGATCGGCGGCGACGACAACACCGTCGCCCTGGTCAGTTCGCAGGGCGTCGAGCAGTGGGCCAAGGCGTCCAAGGCCGAGGTCGCGCGGCGCCTCGCGGCCCGCATCGCCGAGGAGCTGGCATGAACCCCACTGTCGCCATCCAGCGGCTGCCGCACGCGGCGGGCATCCCACTGCCGGCCTACGAGACGGCCCAGGCCGCGGGCCTCGACCTGCGCGCCGCCGTGCCGGACGGGGAGGAGCTGGTGCTGCATCCCGGCTCGCGCTTCGCCGTGCCGACCGGCTTCGCCATCGCCCTGCCGGAGGGCTTCGAGGCCCAGGTGCGGCCCCGTTCTGGCCTGGCGCTGAAGAACGGGGTGACCTGCCTGAACAGCCCCGGCACGGTCGACGCCGACTACCGCGGCGAGGTGAAGGTGATCCTGGTCAACCACGGCGAGGAGAACTTCATCATCCGCCGGGGGGACCGCATCGCCCAGATGGTGATCGCGCCGGTCGTGCAGGCGGTCTGGCGCGAGGTGGAAAGCCTCGACGAGACGGCGCGCGGCGCCGGCGGCTTTGGTTCGACGGGGGTCTAGGCGCGAACGCCTAGCCGGCTTCCAGTTCCTCAGGCACGTCGATGCGCCGGAAACGCGCCTCGACCAGCGCGAAGGCGCCGAAGGCGACCAGGCCGAGCGCGGTCAGTCCGAGAATCCAGTCGCCGAAGGGCTGGGCTTCCAGGGTCTGCAGCGCCACGCCCAGGCCATGCGCCTCGCTGGCCCGCGCCTCCTGGCCGGCGCGCACCAGGAAGAGGCCCAGGGGCGCCATCGCCACGCCCCGCCCGAAATAGCCCGCCCGCCCCAAAGGGACCGCCCAGCTGCAGACCCTGGGCGTGCACCTCAGCCGCTTGCTGAAATCCTTGAACAGCGCCTGGACGATGTTGGCCGCGCCGACGGCGAGGATGAAAAGGCCCACCCCGATCAGCAGCACATCGCCATAGGGCAATCCGATCAGCGCCGCCGCCTGGGTCTGGGCGCTGTCGTCCTCGTCGGCCTCGCCGATGTCCTCCAGCCCGTCGAGCAGTTCGAGGAGGGAGAAGGCGAGGGCGCCATGCACCAGGCCGCTGATCGCCTGGCCGCCCCGTACGGTCCAACCCTTGGCGCGGGCGCCATGATGGTCGGCGTCGAACACCGCCTGCAGCCCGCGCCAGATCGCAAAGCCGACGAGGCCGATGGCCGTCGACCAGATCAGCACCAGGCCCGCCGGCCACTCGGCCCAGGCCGCGACGGCGGCCTTCGCCCCGGCGGCGCGCGGCGTCAGGTCGAGCGCCGCCATCAGGGCGATCGCCCCGACGCTGACATAGACCAGCCCGCGGGCGGCGAACCCCAGCCGTGAGGCGAACTCAAGCGCGCGGCCGGTCAGGCTGGTGTTCAGCCCGCCGAACCACCTTCGCCAGGTGAGGGATTGGACGCCGGCCACGGCTTATAAGTCGCTCCCGAACAGCTCTGCCCGGGGCGAACGGACTTGGCTGGGCGAGGTTCCGGCTAGTGCGCCTCGTCCCAGTTGGTCGCCGCGCGCGCCTCGACCACCAGCGGCACGGAGAGCGCCACCACCGGCTCGGCGGCCTTGCTCATCACCTGGCGCGCCACGGCCATCACCGCCTCCGCCTCGGCCTCGGGAGCCTCGAAGACCAGTTCGTCGTGCACCTGCAGCAGCATCTGCGCGGTCAGGTCCTCGGCCGCCAGGGCCGCCGGCATGCGGATCATCGCCCGGCGCATCACGTCGGCGGCGGCGCCCTGGATGGGGGCGTTGATCGCCGCGCGGTCGGCGAAGGCGCGCTCGGCGGGCGACTTCCCGCGGGCGGCCGGGATGTGGACCTTGCGGCCGAAGATGGTGGTGACGAACGCTTGGTTCCGCACCTGCTCGCGCATCTGGTCCATGTAGGCGCGGATGCCGGGGAAGCGCTCGAAATAGGTCTTGATGTAGGCCGCCGCCTCGCTCTGCTCGATGGCCAGCTGGTTGGCGAGGCCGAAGGCCGAGATGCCGTAGACGATGCCGAAGTTGATCGCCTTGGCGCGGTTGCGCACCTCGCGCGGCATGCCCTCCACCGGCACGCCGAACATCTCGCTGGCGGTGGTGGCGTGGATGTCCTGCCCGGCCAGGAAGGCGGCCTTCAGCTGCGGGATGTCGCCGATGTGGGCGAGCAGGCGCAGCTCGATCTGGCTGTAGTCGGCGCTGATCAGCACATGGCCGGGCGAGGCGATGAACGCCCGGCGGATCTTGCGCCCCTCCTCGGTGCGGATCGGGATGTTCATCAGGTTAGGGTCTGACGAGGAGAGCCGCCCGGTGGTGGTCGAGGCCAGGCTGAAGGAGGTGTGCACCCGCTGGGTTTCCGGCACGACGGCCGCCACCAGGTTGTCGGTATAGGTGCCCTTGAGCTTCGAAAGGGTCCGCCAGTCGAGCAGGACGCGGGGCAGTTCGTGGCCCTTGGCCGCCAGGTCCTCCAGCATGGAGGCGTCGGTGGAGAGCTGGCCGGTGGCGGTGAATTTGCCCGAGCCCAGGCCCATCTCCTTGAACAGCACCTCGCCGATCTGCTTGGGCGAGCCCAGGTTGAACGGCCGGCCGGCCAGCCTGTGCGCCTCGGCCTCCAGTTCGCCCATCCGCACCGCGAAGTCGTTGGAGAGCTTGCGCAGCTGGTCGGGGTCGACCTTGACGCCGGCCAGCTCCATC
>DASPLZ010000397.1:0-9397 GCA_035627295.1 Phenylobacterium sp.
GCGCCGCCGGCCAGAGACGCAAAGGCGGCCGCGAGGGCCGCCGAACGCAGGAGTTTCATGCTGTTTGTCCCGATGAGCATGGCGGGACAACGCCGCCGGAGCGGCGCGGGTTCCGAGGGCCCTCAGTCTTCCTTCGGCGTCAGGACTTGGCGGCCCTTGTACATGCCGGTCTTCAGGTCGACGTGGTGCGGGCGCTTCAGCTCGCCGGTGTCCTTGTCCTCGGCATAGGCGTTGGGGCCGAGGGCGTGGTGGGAGCGACGCATGTTGCGACGCGAGGGGGAGGTTTTTCGCTTGGGAACGGCCACGGGAGAAAGCTCTTCAGGCGTGAAAATGGAAGCGGCGGCCGAGGGGCCGCCTGCGTGAGCGGGGGTGTATGCATGAAAGGCCGCGCCGATTCAAGGGCGAGCGGCGCTACATGCATGCTGCGCAGAGCCTGGTGTCCGGCTGGCGCAGGGATCGGGCGTAGGCGATCGCAAGATCACGGTCTGCGAACGGTCGGGACCAGCGGCCGTTGCGGCCTGAATCAGAGACGTGCATTCCCCGGCCGTGGTTACAGTAGCTGCAGCCGGCCGTGTGCACCCGCGCACGCTTGTGGGTCCAGTTCTCGTAGACGAACCAACTCATCGGCGTCACCTCAGTCAATTTCGAGAATCTGAATTCGTGCTGAGATCGCAGAACCTTCCAGTCGCCGCTCCAGACGGAGGTCGGCTGTCATCACCGCGATTTCCAGTGACTCAGCCAAGGCGACGTAGAGGCCGTCGTAGACGGAAACGGCGTAGTCGAAGCTCAACTGCTGTGCGCGCTGCGCTAAAGGTCCCACCGGATAGGTGACGTCGAATAGATCGGGTGCGGAACTCACGATCTCTTCGGCGAAGGCTCGTTCGATGTCGCCCCGCCTTGCCCGTTTTGTCGCGACGCTGGCGATCTCGGCGAACACGAATTCCGGCGCGACGATCCGGACGCCGGAGCCTACCAGCTGCCGGGCCGCCTCCGATCCGGGCTCGGTGATGAAGCACTTCACCGCCACCGATGCGTCCAGCACCCATTCAGCGGGCATCACGGTCTTCGCGAATCAGAGCGGTGCTGTCGCTAGCCAGCTTTGGCGATTTGCGCGCGAAGCGTTCCAAAAGGCGAAGCTTGGAGCGGCTCGCTTCGGCGTCGAGCAGCCGTGCGGCTGCGGCGGATAGGTCGCCGTCGGTGGCCTGCTCCTCCAGCATCTGCCGCGTGCGCGCACCCAGAGCATCCAGCGAAATCCGAAGTTCCCGGCGCGGCGCGTCGCTCCCTTCGCGGACGAACACCAGACGCTGCGAGCCCAGATCCACCCTTGAGGTCGACCATCCGGCCTTTCGCCAAGCGCTCACAGCGGGGTTGTGATGGGAATTTGACCACCACGCGGCGTGACTGCGCGCGGATGCGGGCAGATCGAAACCGAGAACTGCTTCGATTTCCTCGAACCGCATCGGCAGTTCGCGCCCGGGAGCGCGACTGAGGAATGCGCTCAAGGGTTCATACTTGGACATGCCTGCACCTCCAATGCACGACCATTGGAGATCAGTGTGCGGTTCATGTCAATTAGAAATATGTTATATAACTTACACCAACCGGCTCTGCGTCTTCGCCGCGGCGATGAAGCTGGCGAACAGGGGGTGCGGGGCGAAGGGGCGGCTCTTCAGTTCGGGGTGGTACTGCACGCCGATGAACCAGGGGTGGTCCGGCCGCTCGCAGGTTTCCGGCAGGACGCCGTCCGGGGACAGGCCGCTGAAGCGCAGACCGCCGGCTTCCAGACGGTCCTTGTAGGCGATGTTGACCTCATAGCGGTGGCGGTGGCGCTCGCTGATGGTGGTCGAGCCGTAGATTTCGGCGATCTTCGAGCCCGGGGCGAGGATGGCGTCATAGGCGCCCAGGCGCATGGTGCCGCCCAGATCGTCGCCCTCCTGGCGAGTCTGCTTCTCGTTGCCCTGGACCCATTCGGTCATCAGGCCGACCACCGGCTCCGGCGTCGGGCCGAACTCGGTGGAGGAGGCGCAGGCGATCTGCGCCTGGTTCCGCGCCGCCTCGATCATCGCCATCTGCATGCCGAAGCAGACGCCAAAGTACGGAATCTGGTGCTCGCGGGCGTACTGCACGGCGCGGATCATCCCTTCCGAACCGCGCTCGCCGAAGGCGCCGGGGACCAGCACGCCGTGGACGTTCTCCATGCGCTCGGGCAGGTCGTCGACCTTCTCGAAGGCCTCGCCCTCGATCCAGTCGAAGCGGACCCGCACCTTGTTGGCCAGGCCGCCGTGGACCAGCGCCTCGATCAGCGACTTATAGGCGTCGTGCAGGCCGGTGTATTTGCCGACCACGGCGATGTTCACCTCGCCGTCCGGGTGCTGCAGGGTCTCGGAGATGGTCTGCCAGCGGTCGAGGTTGGGCGCCGGGGCATCGTGCAGGCCGAAGACGTCGAGCACTTCGCGGTCGAGGCCCTGGGCGTGATAGTCGAGCGGCACGGCGTAGATGTTGGCGCTGTCCATCGCCTGGATGACGGCGCTCTCGCGCACGTTGGTGAAGAGGCCGATCTTGCGCCGCTCGCCGTCCGGGATCGGCTGCTCGCAGCGGCAGAGCAGGATGTCCGGCTGGATGCCGATGGCCCGCAGCTCCCGCACCGAGTGCTGCGTCGGCTTGGTCTTCATCTCGCCGGCGGTGCGGATGAAGGGCAGCAAGGTGAGGTGGATGTAGCAGGAGTGGCCGCGCGGCAGCTCCTGGCCCAGCTGGCGGATGGCCTCGAAGAACGGCAGGCCCTCGATGTCGCCCACCGTGCCGCCGATCTCCACCAGCACGAAGTCGACGCCTTCGCCGGGGTCTGAAAGGACGAACTGTTTGATCTCGTCGGTGACGTGCGGGATCACCTGCACGGTGGCGCCGAGGTAATCCCCTCGCCGCTCCTTCTCGATGATGGTCTTGTAGATCTGGCCGGTGGTGATGTTGTCGGCCTTGGTGGCGTTGACGCCGGTGAAGCGCTCGTAGTGGCCGAGGTCGAGGTCGGTCTCGGCCCCGTCGTCGGTCACGAAGACCTCGCCGTGCTGGTAGGGGCTCATCGTCCCCGGATCGACGTTGAGGTAGGGGTCCAGCTTGCGCAGGCGGACCTTGTAGCCGCGCGCCTGCAGGAGCGCGCCAAGGGCGGCGGACGCGAGACCTTTTCCCAATGAGGAAACCACGCCGCCGGTGATGAAGATGTACCGGGCCATGGGCGTTCAACCTAGCAGCGATTCGACGCGCGTGCGCGCGCCGAATCGACGCTCAGCCTCTCCTACTTTGGGCGACTTACTGGGCGGGAGCTTGGGCGGGCGCGGTCGGGGCCGGGACGCCCTGCGGCTGCGGGATCGGCGCGGAAAGCGAGCCGGCCGGCGCGCTGGGCGTCGGGATCAGCGGGGCGTTCTGGGTCGGCGCGGGCACGGCCGGACCGGCCGGCTCGGACTTCTTCAGGGCGTCCAGGTCGATGGCGTCGACCTTCAGGTTGTCGGTCACCGAGCCGGCGCTGCGCTCGCGGCCGGCCAGCAGGGTCAGGGCCAGGCTCAGCACCACGAAGATGGTCGCCAGGATCCAGGTGGTGCGGGTGAGCAGGTCGCCCGCGCCGCGCGCGGTCATGAACCCCGAGTTGCCGCCGCCCATGCCGAGCGCGCCGCCTTCGGAGCGCTGCAGCAGCACCACGCCGATCAGCGCGATGCAGACCAGGATGTTGAGCGTCAGGAGGATGCCGTAGAGCATGTCAGTGTCGAGCCTGCCGGGCCGGCGACGGGGCCGGCGAAAAGGAAGCGGGCGCTCTAGCACCCTCCCCCGCGTCAGGCCATAGCTAGGTCGCCGCAGCCGGATGTCCAGATGAACCTCATCACCGACCGTTTGCGCCTGCGCCCCGTGAAGCCTGAGGACGCCGCCTGGATCTTCCCGATGATGGGCGACCCGGAGGTGATGGCCTTCTGGGACGTGGGCGCCATCGACGATCCGGAGATCATCGACGCGATGATCGCCCATCAGATCGCCGAGACGGCCGCCAGGCGCGCCTACTACTGGGCCATCGAGCGGCTGTCGGACGATACGCCGCTGGGCGAATGCGACCTCTCCGAGATCGACCGACGGCACAGGCGGGCGGAGGTCGGCTTCATCCTGCGGCGCGAGGCCTGGGGCGAGGGCCTGGCTGCCGAGGCGATGGCGGCCGTGGTCAACTTCGCGATCGATCTCGGCCTGAAGCGCCTCGGCGCACGCACCCACGTGGCCAACGACGCCTCCGCCAGGCTGCTGCGCAAGCTGGGGTTCGACGAGGAGGGAGTCCTGCGCGGCCACGTCGAGCGCGACGGCGAGCGGCGCGACTGCCGGCTGTTCGGGCTGCTGCTCTAGAGCCCGCCCGAGAAGAGGTCGACCTTGCCGAGCGGAACGCCCTTCGAGCGCAGGATCCCGTAGGCCGTGTTGAGGTGGAAGTAGAGGTTGGTGGTGGCGAACACCGTCAGCCAGCGGCGGGCCGGCAAGGTGACATTGTTGGTCCCGCCGATGGCGAAGGTGACGGGCGCCTCCTCGCGGCCGACGACCTGCTCGGGCGTGATCGAGGCCAGGAAGGCGCGGGCGCCCTCGAACGCCTGCCGGTAGCCGGCGACGTCCAGGTCCTCGGCGAAATCCGCGGGCTCCGGCAGACCCGCGACCCGCGCCGGCCACTGCTGGGCGAAGTTACCGACCACGTTCAGCTGGAAGCGCAGCGGCTGCATGTCGTCGATCAGCCGCCACTCATCGAGCATCTCGCCCTCGGTGACGCCCAGGCCCGCGGCGTGCTCGGCGCCCTTGGCGAGGATGTGCGAGGCCGTGCCGAGGGCGCGGGAATAGAGGTCGATGAAGGTGAAGAGGTCAGCGGCCATGGCTCAGCTCCGGCGATCGACGAGACGGGATGCTGCGGCGACGATCACCCCGAACACCAGCATGGCGGCCATGTTCTTGGCGAAGGAGACCGGCTCGAACTTGGCCGTGCGGCCGATGGCCGAGAGCGGCAGCACGACGTAGTTCATCACGAAATAGACGCCGACGCCGTAGGCGAGCCCCAGGCTGAGCCACCGCCGGCGCAGCACCGGCAGCTTCAGGCTGGCCAGCACATAGACGGCGGCGATGATCAGCCCCATCAGGTTCTGCAGGGCGACGCCGAGAACGAGCATTTCCGCCCCGCCCGCCCGCGCCGTCTTCAGGCCGACGAGGCCGCCGGCGATAAATCGCGTCACCGCCTCGATCGGCGCGCCGCTGGCCAGCGAGGCCATCCAGATGTCCAGCGTCCCGGCGACCAGGCCGCCGACCAGGATGGCGAGAAGCACATTGCCGGGCCGCACGCGGTCGCTGTTCAGAGCCATTGAGGCGTCCTCCCCCCGCGCTGCGACTCTATCAGGCGCCCGGCGCAGCCTCGATGATGGGCAGAAAATCCGCCGCCTTCAAAGAGGCGCCGCCGACCAGCGCCCCGCCCACCTCGGCGGTCGCCAGGATCTCGGCCGCATTGCCGGGCTTCACCGAGCCGCCGTAGAGGATCGGCACGCGCGCGCCGGCCTCCCCGAACTTGTCGGTCAGGACGCCACGGATGGCGGCGTGCATCTCGGCGATGTCGCCCGTGCCGGCGGTGCGGCCCGTGCCGATGGCCCAGACCGGCTCATAGGCCACCGCGAAGGTCTCGCCGGCGAGCGACGCGGGGAGCGAGCCCCTCACCTGCCCGGTCACCACTTCGACGGCCCGGCCGCCGTCACGCTCCTCGAGCGTCTCGCCGACGCAGACGATGGGATTGAGGCCCGCCCGCAGCGCCGCCTCGACCTTGGCCGCCACCAGGGCGTCGTTCTCGCCATAGCCGGAGCGGCGTTCGGAGTGGCCCAGGATCACCAGCTTCGCGCCGGCGTCGGCCAGCATCTCGGCGCTGACATCGCCGGTGAAGGCGCCCGACTCCTCGGCCCGGCAGTCCTCGCCGCCGACCTCGACACGGGTGGCGTGCAGGGCCTGCGCCAACCGGTGCACCAGGGTCGCCGGCGCGCAGATCGCCACCCGGGCGTGCGCGCCCACGGCCACGCCCTGGGCGATGGCGAGGGCCTCGTCCAGGTCGCCCGAAAGGCCGTTCATCTTCCAGTTTCCGACGATCCAGGGCGTCAGCGCCGCCATATTTCCCCCGTGGCCTTTGACCGGTCTTAGATGCGCCGCGCTTGCGGGCGTGAAGCGGCCTCCACTATACCGCGCGGGCGATCCTGTCTCGGGTCAGGCCCGCGCCCCGATCCCGTTCGCCCGCAAAGGCCCATCCGCTCATGCTCACCGCCTTTCGCAACTTCGCGAAATCCTGGGCCGCCGTGATCCTCATCGGCCTCTTGGTCATCTCCTTCGCGGTTTTCGGCATCAACGATGTCTTCCGCGGCCAGTTCTCCGACTGGGTGGTGAAGGCTGGCGAGCGCACCGTCTCGGCCGCCGACTTCAAGCGCGCCTTCGACAACTACCGCCAGCAGCTGTCGCAGCAGAACCAGGGCCAGCCGGTGACCACCGAACAGGCGGTCGAAGGCGGCGTCGACCGCAGCCTGCTGGAAGACATGGCGCGCAACGAGGCGTTCAGCGAAATCCTGCGCCGCGCCGGCGTGCGGCCCTCGCCGGAGCTGGTGGTGGCCGAGCTGCGCAAGAATCCGGGCCTGTTCGACCCTGTCACCGGCCGCTTCGACGAGAACATCTACGCCCAGCGCCTGGCCGAGAACGGCCTGACCCCTGCCCAGTTCGAAGGCTACCTGCGCGACGAGCTGGCCCGCACGCACCTGGTGGCGGCGGTGGTCAACGGCCTGCAGGCGCCCAAGGCCTACGCCGCGCTCGGCGCCGCCTACATGACCGAGCAGCGCGACCTCGCCTGGTTCGCGATCCGCCCGATCGCCGCGGACCGCCCGCCGGCGCCGACCGACGCCCAGCTGACCGCCTTCATGCAGGAGAACGCCCAGCGGCTGACCATCCCGGAGATGCGCATCCTGACCGTGGTGCGCTTCAGCGCCGCGGCCCAGCCCCCGCAGCCGGTCGATCCCGCCGAGATCGCCAAGCGCTTCGAGTTCCGCAAGGACTCGCTCTCGCAGGCCGAGACCCGCACCTTCGTCCAGGTGCCGGCCAAGGACGCCGCGGCGGCCGCCACGATCCGCCAGCGCCTGCTGGCCGGTGAGGACCCGAACGCCGTCGCCCGCGCCCTGGGCGTCGAGGCCATCCCCTACAACGACCGGCCGAAGTCTGCGGTGGCCGACCGCGCGGTGGCCGAGGCGGCCTTCGCCCTGCCGGCCGGCGCGGTGTCGAACCCCATCCAGGGCGGCCTCGGCCTGGCCGTGGTGAAGGTCACGGCCATCACGCCCGGCCGCGAGGCCACCCTCGAACAGATGCGCCCGGCCATCCAGGCCGAGCTGCAGGCCGAGGCGGCGCAGGACCGCGTCTATGCCCTCACCGAAGCCTACGACAAGGCGCACGCCGGCGGCGCGAGCCTCACCGAAGCCGCCGCCAAGGCGGGCGTGCCGGCGGTGACCGTCGGCCCGGTCACCAACCGCGGCCTCAACCGCCAGGGCCAGCCGACGCCGGGCCTGTCGCCCAAGGTGCTGGAGACCGCCTTCGCGCTCGCCGCCGACGGCGAAAGCGAGGTGATCGAGGAAGCCAAGGGCGAATACTTCGCCGTCAAGGTGGACCGCATCCAGCCCGCCGCCTTGCCGCCGCTGGCCGAGGTGAAGCCGCAGTTGGTCCCGGTCTGGACCGCGGTCGAGACCGTCAAGCGCATGCAGGCCCGCGCCGACGCCCTGGTCGCCCGCCTGGAGAAGAAGGAGCCGCTGGCCCAGGTCGCCGCCTCTGTCGGCGCGACGGTGAACAACGCCGTCGGCCTCGACCGCGCCACCGCTGGGCAGAACCAGAGCGTGCCGCGGCCGGTGCTCGGCAAGGCGTTCGCCGCCAAGCCCGGCGAGGCGTTCAGCGCCGAGGGCGGGCCGTTCCAGATCGTGGTCGGCCAGCTGGCCGCGATCCGCCCGGCGCCCGCGCGCCAGGTGGCCAGCTTCATCGAGCCGCAGCGCCAGCAGCTGGCGGTCGACATCTTCCGCGGCCTCGGCGAAAGCGCCCGGGTCTTCGCCCGCACCAAGCTCAAGGCCCAGGTGAACCTCGAGCGGGCCCGCAGCGCCATCGGCGTCGACCCGGCCGCGGCGCCCGACGCCAACGCCGCCGCCCCGGCCAAGAAATGACGCCCGAGCCCGCCTTCGCGGACTTCGAGCGGCTCTACGCGTCCGGCGCGGCCCAGGTCGTCTGGACGCGGCTGATCGACGACCTGGAGACGCCGGTCTCGGCCTATCTGAAGATTGGCCACGGCCAGCCCTACGCCTTCCTCTTCGAGTCCGTGGAGGGCGGGGCTTGGCGCGGGCGCTATTCCATCGTCACCCTGAAGCCCGACCTCGTCTGGCGCTGCCAGGGCGGCCGCGCCGAGCAGGCGACGGGCGAGGCCATCGCGGCCGGCGCCTTCACGCCGCTGGAGGCCGACGCCCTCGCCTCGCTGCGCGACCTGGTGGCAGCCTCGCGCCTGCAGCTGCCCGACGGCCTGCCGCCCATGGTGGCCGGCCTCTTCGGCGCCATCGGCTACGACATGGTGCGGCTCGTCGAGAAGCTGCCGAACGTCAATCCGGACCCGCTCGGCCTGCCGGACTCGGTGCTGACCCGCCCCTCGGTGATCGCCGTCTTCGACGCCATCGCCCAGGAGATCATTCTCGCCGCGGCCGTGCGGCCCGATGGGCGACCGGCGCGCCGGGCCTACGAGGACGCCCAGGCCGCGCTGGCCTCGGTGATCGCCGACCTGCGCCGGCCGACGCCGCAGCCCCGGGGCGGGGACGGCCCCTCCGCGGGCGAGTTCACCACCAAGGTCGACCGCGCCGCCTACCACCGCATCGTGGCCAGGGCGAAGGACTACGTCATGGCCGGCGACATCTTCCAGGTCGTGCCGAGCCATCGCTTCAGCACGGAGTTCCGCGACGATCCCTTCGCGCTCTACCGCTCGCTCCGGCGCACCAATCCCTCGCCCTTCCTGTTCTACCTGAACTTCGGCGACTTCCAGCTGGTCGGCTCCAGCCCCGAGATCCTGGTGCGGCTTCGCGACGGCAAGATCACCATCCGCCCCCTGGCCGGCACCCGTCCGCGCGGCAAGACCCCGGCCGAGGACGCTGCCCTGGAAGCCGAGCTGATCGCCGACCCCAAGGAGCGGGCCGAACACCTGATGCTGCTCGACCTCGGCCGCAACGACGTCGGCCGCGTCGCCAGCCTCGGCCAGGCCGGCCGCAACGCCCCGCCGGCCGAGCGCCACAAGCCGCACGTGCGGGTGACCGCCAGCTTCTTCGTCGAGCGCTACAGCCACGTGATGCACCTGGTCTCCAAC
>DASPLZ010000398.1:0-3185 GCA_035627295.1 Phenylobacterium sp.
GAGTCGATCTTCACGGCCGTCGCCAGCTCCACCTCCAGCTTCCGCTTCTTGGGATCGAGCGGGATGTAGATGAGGCCCAGCGCCCGCCGCGGCTTGGGAGAGGCCACCGGGTCGCGCGGCTGGATGACGGTGACCATCACATAGGCCCCGCCGCCCCAGGCGGCGCTGGTCGGCAGTCGGACGGTGGTCCCCTTCTCGCCGACGCTGACGGTCTTGAAGTCGATCAGCCGGTCGGTGGCCACCGCGATCTGCGCCTCGCCGGCGTAGGGCGGCTTCAGGGTGATCTCGACGGTGTCGCCCTGGCCGTAGCTCTTGGCCCCGCCGGAGACGCGCACGAAGTCCGGCGCCTCCATGTCCTCGGCCGGGGAGCCCCAGCCGGAGGCGAAGCGGATGGTGCTCTTGGCGCCGTTGGCGTGCGTCAGCTCCATGCGGTAGTCGCCCCAGCCGAGCCGCCGGGCGATGCGCGCCGGCTGGCCGGGCGCGAGGTTCAGCGCCCCGCGCTGCACCACCACGTCGCGGCTGGTGCGCCGCCATTGCCAGCGCCCGTCCTGCTGGAACCAGTCGTAGTCCCAGTTCTCGGCGACCAGCTGGTACTGCACGCCGTTCAGGGCGATGCGCCGGCCGGCGGCGTCCACGGCGATCATGTTGAGGGCGATGGTCGGGTCGCGCCCGCCGGCCGCGTCGTCCTGGTCGACCTTGACGCCGATGTAGGCGGGCTTGGTGCGCACCTTCAGCGAGACCCCCTCGCGCACCGGCCGCCCACCCGGCTCGAACACCGAGGCGGTGACCGCCGCCATCAGCGGCTGGGCGGTGTCGCCCGCCTCCGCGCCGGGGAAGGAGAGCACCGCGCGGCCCTCGCCGTCGGTGACGGTGGAGCCGAGCTCGACGAACTTCTCCTCATAGGTCTCGCGCTGGTCGCCCCACTGGTAGCCCTCGAAGGCCGGGAAGGGGTTGGGGTCGAGGCGGATGCGCGCCTCGCCCTGCGTCTGCAGGCCGGCGCCCGAGGCCCCGTAGAGGAAGCGGGCCGCGACGGCGATGTTGCGGTCCTGGCCGGCGGCGACGGGGACGGCCTCCTGGCCCTCCGCCGTCACGGCCAGCCGTTGCGGCGCGAAATCCTCGACGGAGAAGGAGAGGTCGCCCGAGGAGCCTTCGATGCCCTCGATCTCCAGGGTGGCGGTCCAGCGGCCGCGCGGCGCGCTCTTGGGCAATTCGACGTTGTAGGCCACCGCGCCCATTGGCGCATTGGCGAACGGATAGCGGCGGAACTCCACGCCCGAGGGGCGTTTGACCACCACCACGCCCTTGCGGTCCTTCACCGCCTTGGCCTCGCGGTCGCGCAGGAGGCCGACGAGCCGCACCGTCTCGCCAGGGCGATAGATGCCGCGGTCGGCGTAGAGGTAGCCGTCGACGGCGCTCTTGGTCGTGCGGCCGCCGACGCCGTCGTTCTCCTCGACCACACGGCCCCCGGTGCCCTGCTTGGAGAGGTCGACCGGCGGGCGGTCGAGGTCGAGCACGGCCAGGTCTTCCTGGGCGCCGTAGGCCATCACCATCTTGGCGTCCTCGGCGCCCTTGCCTTCCAGCAGGGGGCGGGGGAAGCGCACGCGGCCGGCGGCGTCGGTCTTGGCCTCGGCCAGGTCCTCGCCGTTGCGGGCGACCAGGGTCACCCGCGTGCCGGGCAGGGTCCTGGCGGTCTTCAGCGAGCGGACCACCACGTCCAGCGCCTCGGAGCCTTCGTAGGCCGAGAGCGCCATGTCGGTGAACATCACCCAGCGCCGGGCCTGGGCCGGCGGGTTGGGATCGTAGCTTTCCTCCTCGTCGCCCTCGCCGGTCTCGATGCCGCGGCCGCCGGAGGCGTCCCTGGCCTTGATCAGATAGCCGCCGGCCTTCATCTCCTTCAGCACCGCGCCGAGGGGGAAGACGGTGGTCACCCGCTGGCCGGCGTCATTGGCCACCGCGACCTGGCCCTTCCAGACCAGCCGGCCCTCGCCGGCGGCGCTGTCCTCGCCATAGTCGCCGGGCCAGTCGCCTTCGCCGGTGGGATCGGGCGCGGAGATCGACTTGCGCACGAGGTTGCGGTCGACCACCCGCCAGACCTCGATCTCCAGGCGGCTGACGTTGATGGTCTCGATGCCGATCCCGTCGGCGTCCTCGCGCGGCAGGATCACGCCGGAGCCGGCGAAGCCTACGAAGGGCGGCTTCTCGCCGAAGGTGAAGTCGACGTCGGCGTTGGCCGCCAGGGTCTCGCCGCCCTTGCCGGGCAGGCCCTTCAAGAGGGTGATGCGCCGGTCGTTGAAGCCGATGCCGGCGACGCAGAGCTCGGCGTCCTTCACCGTCACCGCCGGCGGGGCGCCGAGGTCGGGCGAGACCAGCACGAAGTCGGCGTAGGACTTGGCAGGGTCGAGGGCCTTGCTCATCTCCACGCAGGCTCTGGGGGCCGCGCCGGAGGTGTCGATACGGGTGCGCCAGACGGCGAAGCCTTCCGGCTTGGGAATGCCGCGGCGGGGCGCGTTTGCGCTTCGTGGCTTGCCGAACAGGGCCCAGGAGAAGCCCTTGACGCCGCTGGCCGAGGCCGAAGGGCCCTTGCCGCCGCCGAACAGGCCATCCACGCCCTTGGCGGTCACGAAGCCGCCCCCGAACCCGACGATCAGCGTGCCGATCGCGGCCAGCACCATGTTGCGGTTCATACGCTGCCCCCGCCCGTTGATACCGGCACGAGACGGCAATCAGGGCGAGCGGTCAATCGCAGCTTGGCTGCAACCGGGTGGGCTTACTTAGTCATCCCGAGGGCCCGCGAAGCGGGGTCTCTAAGGACGCATCGCCGGGCCGCCGCCTCAGCCGACCTCGGCGTCTCCCGCCTGCGCCGCCTCGAACGCCGCCCGCCGCGCCTCCATCTGCTGCTGGCGCTCGGCGCGCATCTGCGGGTCCCAGGCCTGGCGCGGGCCGACGTGCATGCCGCCGTCGACCAGCATGGAGACGCCGGTGACGAAGGCGCTCTCCTCCGAGGCGAAGAAGAGGGCGGCGTTGGCGATGTCCAGCGGCTCGCCGGCGCGCTCCAGCGGCTGGGCGTCGGGGGCGGTCTGGCGCATGCCGGCCTTGATCATCTGGGCCATGGCCGGCGGCATCAGGTCGGCGGGGGTGAAGATCTCGGTGAGGATCAGCCCCGGGCAGATGGCGTTCACCCGGAT
>DASPLZ010000399.1:0-5516 GCA_035627295.1 Phenylobacterium sp.
GCCGCTCACGCCCTTCACCATGGAGGAAGCCTGGACGACGCGGTTCCCGGACGCCGGCTCCAACACCTTGCGGGTGTTCCCGAAGACGCCGAACGCGTGGCGCAACGACGTCGAGGCTCAGCGCTGGGCCAAGGTTCAGCAGGTGACCGGCGTGGTCACCGGCGCGCTGGAGGTCGAGCGGCGCGAGAAGCGGATGGGCGCTGCGCTGGAGGCGGCGCCGAAGGTCCACGTCGCCGACGCCGCCCTGCGCGAGGCCTTCGACGGGCTCGACGCCGCCGAGGTGTTCCGCACCAGCCAGGCCGAGATCGTCGCGGGCGAGGGCCCGGCGGGCGCCTTCCGCCTGCCGGAGGTCGCCGGCGTGGCCGTCGAGCCGCTGCGTGCGGAGGGCCGCAAATGCGCCCGCTCCTGGCGCGTGCTGCCGGAAGTCGGGTCCGACCCGCGCTACCCGGACCTCTCCCTGCGCGACGCCGAGGCCGTGGCGGCCTGGGATGCGGCGCATGCATAGCGCTCCCTTCCCCCTGGAGGGGGGAAGGGTCGGGGATGGGGGTGGCGCCCTCTCCGCGACCCTGACGCGCACGATTGTCCGACAGCGACCCTTCCGGAGGTTCCGAGTTGGCTGAGGCGCCTCCACCCCCATCCCCGGCCCTTCCCCCCTCCAGGGGGAAGGGAGGCGCCTTCCTCGCCTACGCCCTGGCGCTGCTGGTGCTCGTCCTCGACCAGGCCAGCAAGCACTGGATTCTCTTCGTCTTCGACCTGCCGGCGAAGGGCTCGGTCCCGGTGTTCGGCCCCTTGAACCTGACCATGGTCTGGAACCAGGGCGTCAGCTTCGGCCTGCTGCGCGCCGAGGTGGATCTCGTGCGCTGGGCGCTGGTCGTCTTCTCGCTCATCGTCTCGGTCATCCTCGCCGTCTGGGCCTGGCGGACGCGGGCGGCCTTCACCCTGACGGCGCTCGGCCTGGTCATCGGCGGGGCGGTGGGCAACGCCATCGACCGCGCCCGCTTCGGGGCGGTGGCCGACTTCATCGACGTCTCGCGGCTCTACTTCCCCTGGGTGTTCAACGTCGCCGACAGCGCCATCACCATCGGCATCGTCATCCTGCTGCTCGACGGCCTGCGACCGCGCAACACGCCCTGACGCCGTTGGCGCGCGCCATCAAATGGGCTAACCCTTCGCGTTCATTCTTAAAGAGGGCCGGGGGCGGCTCTTCGAGGAGAGCTAGAGCTTTGACCATGTCCTACCGCGCCATCACCGCCCTGGCGCTGACCGCCGCCGCCGGCGCGCTGCTTTCGGGCTGCGGCTCGACCTCCAAGGCGCTCGGCATGTCGAAGGTGACGCCCGACGAGTTCCGCGTCGTCGCCAAGGCCCCCCTGGTGGTGCCGCCGGACTATGCGCTTCGCCCGCCGGCGCCCGGCGAGCCGCGGCCGCAGGAGCTGCAGCCGGAGAGCGCCGCCCGCACGGCCCTCCTGGGCGCCCGCGAGGCCCAGGCCCGCTCGGACGGCGAGAAGCTGCTGGTCGCCAAGGCCGGCGCCAACCAGGCCGACCCCCTGATCCGCTATGTCGTCGACGACGAGTTCGGCGACGTCGCCCACAAGGAGAAGAGCTTCGCCGACCGGGTGATGTTCTGGCGCGACGGCGACCAGGCGGCGGCCGCCCCGCCCGCGCCGGGCTCCGACACGCCGGCCCCGGTGGACGCCGCGGCCGAGGCCGAACGCCTGAAGTCGCTCACCGGCGGCAAGGACGTGGTCATCCAGCGCGAAGGCGCCTCCCGCATCAAGCTGCCGGGGCTCTGAGGCTCGCGCCGCAGCGGAAACGACAAAGGGCCGCTGGCGCGAGCCGGCGGCCCTTTGCTTTATTCAGCCTCGGAGAACTCAGGCCGCGACGGCCGCCGCCTCGCCGCTCTTGGGGTCTTCGCCGAACTTGTTGGGGCCCACGGTGCCCGGGAGCACGTAGAACACCAGCAGCACCAGCGCCCCGATGAACGGGATGAGCGCGATCAGCAGCCACCAGCCGGAGCGGTTGGTGTCGTGCAGCCGGCGAACCGCCACCGCGATCGACGGGATCAGCACCGCCAGCCAGAACAGCAGCAGCACGATGCCGGCCGGGCTGGAATACATGGCCATCGGATTGCTGGGATCGGCCGCGCCGCCCATCATGCCGCCGACCATCTGCAGCACGAAGCCCACGACGAAACAGAAAAGCCAGAACAACCAGAACTCGGACCGCCGCGCGCGGCCCTGGAAGTCCGCATACTTGCGCAGCGGCTGGAACATCAGGTTCATGTCGCCCTCCCGAGCGTTTCAACAGGGCAACATTAGGCGCCGTTTGGTCACGGTAGCAATCCGAGCCTTTACGCGGCCGGTCGGGCGTCCGGATCCGGCTGGCCGGGATCGAGCACCTTGAAGCCCTGGGCGCGCAGCCGCGCCAGCACGCCGTCCTGGGCGAGCAGGGGGCGCAGCTGCACCACCGCTACGGCATGGCCGGGGGTCTTCAGCGCCCGGGCGATCGCCGCGGCCTGGTCGCCCTTGAAGCGCGAATTGAACGCCTCGGCCCCCGGCACGGCCGCCAGGCACCGCTCGAAGCCGCGCTCCTGGCTGAGCGCCGTACGCACGTCGCCCGCCGCCCAGCCCTCGCCGGCGACGCGCACGCGGGCCGAGCCGGCTTCGACCTCGGTCAGGGCGTCGGCCATGCAGGCCTGGCCGGCGGCCGGCGAGATGCGCGCCACCGAACGGACCAGGGGGCCGGCGGAATAGGTCTTCATCACCACCTTCACCCCCCGCGCCTGCGCCATCCGGCGGATGGTCTTGCCGGGGTCGGCGGCGGTGATCTTCTCCGAATCGCGGAAGTGACCGACCAGCATTAGGGCGGCGATGAAGGGCTTCCACTTCTCGTAGGTCTTCTTCTCCTTGCCGAGCGCCGTGCGGGCCGCCACGAACCGCGCCCGGATCGGCGGCGAGAGCTCGGCCTCCATGTCCCGCGTGCGGATGCCCGGCAGGCCCAGCAGCGAGCCGGGGATGTCGGCCAGGCCGATCCGGATCTCGTTGAAGGGCAGGATGATCTGGCTCGCGCCTTCGAGCCGCCGCTCCAGCACCACCTTGTTCCAGTCCAGCCCCTTGGGGAAAGCCGAGGGCACGCCCAGCACATAGACGGTGGTGTCGGCGTCCGAGACCCGCCACCAAGCCGGGCCGGGCAGGCGGCCCTGCACCACGAACTCCTCGACCAGGGTCTCGTCCGGATCGGCCGGCGGCGCCTGACGGGCGCCCGCCGCAGGCGCTGCCGCGAAGAGGGCCGCCAGGGCGATCAACAGCTTCTTCATGCCGCGCTCCGCTCCGGCTCCGGAATCGGGCTAAGGTGGATGTTCGACCAAAGCTCCGCCATGCCCATCCGCCGCCTTCCGCCCGAGACCGTCAACCGCATCGCCGCCGGCGAGGTGGTCGAACGCCCGGCCAGCGCGGTCAAGGAGCTGGTCGAGAACGCGCTCGACGCCGGCGCCCGCCGCATCGAGGTGCAGGCCGACGGCGGCGGGCTGACGCGCATCCTGGTGGCAGACGATGGCCACGGTTTGGCCGCCGGAGAGCTGGCCCTGGCGGTCGAGCGCCACGCCACCTCCAAGCTCGCGCCGGGCGAGGACGGCGCCTGGGACCTCCTGCGCATCTCGAGCCTCGGCTTCCGCGGCGAGGCCCTGCCCTCGATCGGCTCGGTGGCCAGGCTCGCCATCGCCAGCCGCGCCAGGGGCGAGACGGACGGCCACGCGATCCAGGTGGACGGCGGCGCGGTGGCGCCCGTCGGCCCCTCCGCCTTCCCCGGCCCGCACGGGGCGCGGGTGGAGGTGCGCGACCTCTTCTACGCCACGCCCGCGCGGCTGAAGTTCATGAAGTCCGAGCGCGCCGAATCCATGGCCATCGCCGAGGAGATCAAGCGCCAGGCCATGGCGCACGAGGACGTCGCCTTCGACCTCGACCTCGACGGGCGCCGCACCCTGCGCCTGCCGGCTGAGCCCGCCGGGCCGGCGGGGCGGCTGGCGCGCCTCGCCGCCATCATGGGCCGCGACTTCCACGAGAACGCCCTTCCCATCGACCATGAGCGGGAAGGGGTGCGGCTCTCGGGCTTTGCGGGCCTGCCGACCTTCAACCGCGGCAACGCGGCCCACCAGTACCTGTTCGTCAACGGACGGCCGGTGCGCGACCGGCTGCTGCAGGGCGCCCTGCGCGCCGCCTACGCCGACTTCCTGGCCCGCGACCGCCACCCGCTGGCGGCGCTCTACATCGAGCTCGACAGCACGCTGGTGGACGTCAATGTCCACCCCGCCAAGGCGGAGGTCCGCTTCCGCGACCCGGCGCTGGTGCGCGGCCTGATCGTCGGCGGGCTGCGCCATGCGCTGGCGGGGGCGGGACACCGCGCCTCGACCACCGTCGCGGCGGGCGCGCTGGGCGGGTTCCGCCCGCAGGCCTATGCGCCGCCGCCCACCGCGCGCGGCTTCTCGGCCTGGAGCGCGGGCGGCTGGACGCCGACCCTGGCGGGGCTGGAGGAGCGCAGCGCCCGCGTGGAGCCGGACTTCGGCGGGCCGGCGGGCGCACCGCATGCGCCCGCGCCGCAGGCCCCGTCCGCCGAGGTGATCGACCCGCTCGACTACCCGCTGGGCGCCGCCCGCGCTCAGGTGCACGAGACCTACATCGTCGCCCAGACCCGCGACGGCATGGTGGTGGTCGACCAGCACGCCGCCCACGAGCGGCTGGTCTATGAGCGCATGAAGGCCCAGATGGCCGAAGGCGGCGTCGCCCGCCAGGCGCTCTTGCTCCCCGAGGTGGTCGAGCTCGATCCCGCCGAGGCCGACCGCGTCGTCGCCCGCGCCGGCGAGCTGGCCGAGCTGGGCCTGATCCTGGAAAGCTTCGGCCCCGGCGCGGTGCTGGTGCGCGAGGTTCCGGCCCTGCTCGGCGAGACCGACGCGGCCGGCCTGGTGCGCGACATCGCCGACGACCTCGCCGAGAACGGCGCGGCCCTGGCCCTGAAGGAGCGGCTGGAGGCGGTCTGCTCGACCATGGCCTGCCACGGCTCGGTGCGCGCCGGCCGCCGGCTGAGCGCGGCCGAGATGAACGCCCTGCTGCGCCAGATGGAGGCCACGCCCCACTCCGGCCAGTGCAACCACGGTCGCCCGACCTACGTCGAGCTGAAGCTGGCCGACATCGAGAAGCTGTTCGGGCGGCGTTGAGGCGCCCTGCGTGGTTCGAGACGCGGCTTCGCCGCTCCTCACCATGACTGGATTTGTGCAGCGTTAGTCATCCTGAGGAGCCTGCGAAGCAGGCGTCTCGACGGACGCACAGCCTCGCCTTTCAGGGCCTCAGCGCCTCGTGGTCCATCGTCGTCTGGCCGCCGCTGACCTTGGCCCCGCCGCCGATGGCGTAGATCGTCCCGTCCACCGCCGACGCCGCCAGGCCGTGGCGCGGCGTTCGCATGCGAGGCCCCGCCTCCCACGCGTCGGTCTTCGGGTCGTAGACAAAGGTCTCGCCGTAGACGCCGCC
>DASPLZ010000400.1:0-2457 GCA_035627295.1 Phenylobacterium sp.
GCACCGGGATCGGATCGGGCTTGCCGTCCTTCAGCACATAGACGGTCCCCGGCATGGTCGCCGAGCGACCGCCCCGGCCGGCGCCGGCCTGCATCTGGGCGCGGACCGCCGCGAGCTTGGTCTTCTGCTCGGGGGTGAGGATCGCTTCCAGCTTGGTGAAGCTCTCCTGCATCGACTTGCGCATGGCCTCGCGCATCGCCTGCCGGTCGCCGGAGGCCGCGCCGCCGCGCGCCTTCTCGCGGGCTTCGGCGAAGATGGCTTCGGCCTTCTTGCGCTGGTCGGCGTTAAGGCCGAGCTGTTCGATCACCTGCTGGCCGCCCATCATGCCAGCGCCGCCGCCTTGCCGGCGCTGGCCGGACCCTTGGCCGCCGCCGGCCTGCCCGCCGCCTTGACGCTGCTGGGGCTGGGCGTCCGGCGGGCTCCAGCGGAGGGCCGCCGCCGGCACGCGCAGCACGTTGCGCCGCTCCTCGATGACGATGTCGGCGTTGGCGGTCATGCCGGGCAGCAGGTTGCCGCGCGGATTCTCCGCCTCGGCGATGACGGTGTAGGCGACCACGTTCTGCTCGGTGGTCGGCTGCTTGCGGACCTGGGTGACGACGCCGTTGAAGTTCTCGTCCGGGAAGGCGTCGACGGTGAAACGCACCTGCTGGCCCTCGCGCACCTGGCCGATGTCGGCCTCGTCGACGCTGATCTTCACCTCGAGCTTGGAAAGGTCCTGGGCGATCCGGAACAGCACCGGCGCCTGCAGGCTGGCGGCCACCGTCTGGCCCGGTTCGATGGCCCGCTCCACCACCACCCCGTCGATGGGCGCGACGATGCGGGTGCGCCCGAGGTCCACGCGGGTGGCCTGCAGGGAGGCGGACGACTGCGCCACCCGCGCCCGCTGGGCGCTGGCGTTGGCGCGTGCGGAGTTCACCCCGGCCAGCGCCTGTTTGTAGGCGGCCTCGGCCTGCTCCAGGACGGCGGGAGCGTAGATGTTCTTGGCGACCAGCGCCTTCTTGCGGTTGTAGTCGGCCAGGGCGACGGCGGCCTGGGCCTCTGCGGTCTGGATGGCGGCCTGGGAGGCGTTCAGGGTGGCGCCGGCGGCGCTGACCTCGGCCTGGCCCTGGGCGAGGCGCTGCTCATAGGTCTGCGGGTCGAGGATCGCCAGCACCTGGCCGGCGCGGACCTGGTCGTTGAAGTCCACCAGCACCTCGCGGATCTGGCCAGAAATCTGCGAGCCCACCTCGACCGTCACCAGCGCCTGCAACGAGCCGGAGGCCGAAACCGAGCGGGTGATCGAGCCGCGATCGACCTCGCCGAACCGGTAGGGATCCTTCGGCTCCTTGGGGCGCATCAGCCAGGCGGCCAGGGCCACCACCGCGAGCAGCACCAGCGCCCCGCCGATCAGCAGGCGAGGCGAGGGCGGGGAGCGCCGGCGGCGCGGGGCGGGGGTGGCGTTCATGCGGACAGGCCGCTCCTCAAACTAGAACTGCCGACGACGTAGCAACGCGAAGCTGAATGCGGCCTGACCCCAGCGGCTTCCTGCCAGTCATCCGCAGCTTCACCAGAGCGCGGTGTCGACAGGATTTCACCGGCAGGCCCGGGTCTTGCGCGGCGGCAACAAACCTCAAGCAGGCAACATCACCCTTGCCGTCAGCCCGCCGCCCGCGCGGTTGAACAGGGTCACGTCGCCGCCGTGCCCGCGCGCCACAGAGCGGACCACGGCCAGGCCCAGGCCCGCACCGCCGGTCTGCCGGCTGCGCGAGGGCTCGCGGCGGTAGAAGGGGTCGAACACCCGCTCCAGGTCCTCTTCCGGCACGCCGGGGCCGTCGTCGTCGATCTCCACCACGATGGTCGGCCCCTCGCGGAACACCCGCGCCCGCGCCGCGCCGCCGAACTTCACGGCGTTCTCGAGAAGGTTCGA
The DNA here is from genome assembly GCA_035627295.1 of Phenylobacterium sp. Classification (GTDB taxonomy): domain Bacteria; phylum Pseudomonadota; class Alphaproteobacteria; order Caulobacterales; family Caulobacteraceae; genus Phenylobacterium. The sequence continues at coordinate 1,907 of DASPLZ010000400.1, forward strand.
GAACAGGCGCCGCAGCGCCAGCGGATCGCCATTGAGGATCACCCGCTCGCTCCGCTCGACCTCGCACTTCGACCCGGTTTCGCTCATCTCATCGCACAGGCTCTCGACCAGGGAGGAGAGCTCCAGCGGCGTGCGCTCGCCGCGCTGGCCCGCGTCCCTGACGAAGGAGAGGGTCGCGGCGATCATTTCCTCCATCTGGTCGAGGTCGGCGGCCATCTTGCCACGCTCGGCGTCCGCCACGCTCTCGATGCGGAAGCGCAGGCGGGTGAGCGGAGTGCGCAGGTCGTGGGCGATGGCCGCGACCATGGCGGTGCGGTCGTCGACATAGCGCGCGAGGCGCTCCTGCATGTCGTTGAAGGCCTTGGCGGCCACCCGGATTTCCGCCGAGCCCTTGAGCGGCAAGGGCTCGGCGCGGGGGTCGCGCCCCAGCCGGTCGGCGGCCTCGGCGAAGAGCGAGATCGGCCGCGACAGCCGCCGGGCGAAGAGCCAGGCGATCGGCACCATCACGAGGGCGCTGAGCAGGAACCAGAGGGCGACGCGCTGACGCCAGG
>DASPLZ010000401.1:0-13953 GCA_035627295.1 Phenylobacterium sp.
GGTCAGCTCGTCCCAGTCGGCGTCGGAGATGATCAGCGGCAGCTCCACCCCCCGCTGACGCGCCCGGGCCCGCACCCGCATCCAGCCGGAGGCGAAGGCGCCCACCGGGTCGGCGAACCTTCGGCTCCAGCGGTCCTGCAGCGCCGAGGGCGGGGCGATGACGATCTCGCCGGCGAGGTCGGCCTTGCGGTCGAAGGTCGCCGGCGCCAGCGGCCCGAGCGCCACGCCGTGCGCCTCGTAGAGCCGGTTCAGCCGCTCCAGGGCGCCGTGGACATAGATGGTGCGATCCCAGCCGGCCTCGCGCAGCAGGCATATGATCCGCTGCGCCTTGCCGAGCGCATAGGCGCCGATCATGTGGGTGCGCTCGGGGAACTGCTCTATGGACCGGAGGAGTTTGGCGATCTCGCCGGCGTCGTCCGGATGGCGGAACACCGGCAGGCCGAAGGTCGCCTCGGAGATGAAGACGTCGCAGGGGACGGGTTCGAACGGCGGGCAGGTAGGGTCGCGCCGGCGCTTGTAGTCGCCGGAGACCACCATGGTCAGGCCCTTCCAGCGCACCACCGCCTGGGCCGAGCCCAGCACGTGGCCGGCGGGAACGAGGGTGATCTCGACATCGTCGCGGTTCACTGTCGCGCCATAGGCCGCGGCCTCGCGGGCGTCGGCGAAGTCCGCCCCGTAGCGCTCGGCCATGATGGCCAGGGTCTCGGACGTGGCCAGCACCGCCCCGTGGCCGGCGCGGGCGTGGTCGGCGTGGCCGTGGGTGATCACTGCCCGCGCGACCGGCCGCACCGGGTCGATGTAGAAGTCGCCGGGGGCGCAGTAGAGGCCCTCGGGCTTCGGACAGAGCAGGTCGGCCGGCCGGATCATCACCTACATATGGCTTTCCCTCCCCCTTGTGGGGAGGGTGGATCGGCGCAAAGCGCCGAGCCGGGTGGGGCTTTCCGCCGTCTCGGCTGTCGCGGGGAGTCGGAAAGACCCCCACCCGAGCCGCTTCGCGGCCCACCCTCCCCACGAGGGGGAGGGAGGGCACGCAAAGTTCTTCATAAACATTACACAGACGTCATTCTGTTAAATCGAGGTCATGACTGAGACTTAACAAGTAATTGCGCGCCCTCGCTTCTATATCCCCAGCCACCGACGGCGATGGTCGCCTTCGGAAATCGTCTAGGGGATAGACATGAGCCACACCATCTCGCCGCTGAGCGCCCTCGCCACCTTCGTCCTCGGCGTCACGCCGCTGATCGCCGTTTTCGGCGCCTTCATCCAGATCGCCGGGTGACCGCCCGGCCCTCGGGCCGTCCCTCCCGGCCCCTTAAGAGCCCGCGTCCTCCCCGGCGCGGGCTCTTTTCGTAGGCGCCGCTGCGTCAGACCCGCTAGCGTGGCGCCATGAACGACCTTCGCGAGACGCTGTCCGACCGGGTGCACCAGGCGCCCCTGGCCGCCGCCCTCGGCTTCGAAGCGGTTTCGGCCGAGAAGGGCCGGGCGGCGATGCGCGTCCCCTGGCGCGCCGACGCGGTCGGCGAGGCCGGCAGCGACATCATCGCCGGCGGCGTCGTCACCAGCCTGATCGACCACGTGGCCGGGATGGCCGTGGCCACCGCCCGCGGCGAGCCGGGCGCCATCGCCACCATCGACATGCGCATCGACTACCTGCGGCCCGCAGGCCCGCGCCTCGGGGTCACCGCCAGCGCCCACTGCTACCGCCTGACCCGCCACATCGCCTTCGTCCGCGCCGAGGCGCACGACGGCGAGGGCGAGACCCCCGTCGCCACCGCCCAGCTGGCCTTCATGATCAACAGCCCCGGCCCGCCCATGGGTTCTGCGACATGAGCGCCGCCCTCTTCGAGGCTTCGCCCTACGCCCGGTTCCTCGGCATGCGGCTGGAGGGCGAGGGCGAGGCCCGCCACGCGGTGCTGCCCTTCGCGCCGCACCTGATCGGCAACGCCATGCTGCCGGCGATCCACGGCGGGGTGCTCGGCGGCTTCCTGGAGATCACCGCCCTCGCCAAGCTCTCTCAGGCCCGCCCCGGCGAGCGGCTGGCCAAGCCGGTGGACATCAATATCGAATACTTCCGCCCCGCCGGCCCGCGCGACACCTTCGCCCGCGCCGTCATCCGCCGCGCGGGCCGGCGCATCGCCAATGTGCGGGTCGAGGCCTGGCAGGAGGGGCCGGAAAAGCCCGTCGCCGCCCTGCACGGGCATTTCCTGCTGCGGGTGGAAGAGGGAAGCTGACGCACCTTGCGTCCTTCGAGACGCCCGCTTCGCGGGCCCTCATGGTGAGGAGCGCGCAGCGCGTCTCGAACCACGCGAGGCGCCTCCACCGCGAATAGGCGCCAACCTTTCCAAGGGCTGACGCCGGACGCAGTGAGGGCTATAGCCCGCGCCATCATGCTCCAAGGACTGTCCCACGCGGCGCGAGACGCCAAGGCCTGGCCATTCGAACAGGCGCGCATCCTGCTCGCCCGCATCTTGAAACAGCGCCTGACCGACGCCGAGCGCGACCTGGCGACCGCGCTGATCGCCGAGGGCAAGTGGGGCGAGCTGGTCTCAAGCCTGCCGGCGCTGGCCAAGCCCGTGGTGCTGCAATGCGGCTACGGCGCCTCGGGCCTGCCGCACATGGGCACCTTCGGCGAGGTGGCGCGCCCGACCATGGTGCGGAGCGCCTTCCGCGCCCTCACCGAGGACGCCATCCCGACGCGCCTGCTGGTCATCTCCGACGACATGGACGGGTTCCGCAAGATCCCCGACAACGTCCCCAACCGCGCCATGCTGGAGGAGGACCGCGACAAGCCGGTCACCAGCGTGCGCGATCCCTTCGGCGAGCACGAGAGCTTCGGCGCGCACAACAACGCCCGCCTGCGGGCCTTCCTCGACGGCTTCGGCTTCGACTACGAATTCTTCTCCTCGACCTACGACGGCTACAAATCCGGCGTCTTCGACCCGGTCCTGCTGCGCGCCCTGGAGCGGTTCGACGCCATCCAGGCGGTCATGCTGCCGACCCTGGGCGAGGAGCGCCGGGCCACCTATTCGCCCTTCCTGCCGATCAGCCCGAAGACCGGCCGCGTGCTGCAGGTTCCGACGCTGGAGCGCCACCTCGATCGCGGGTCCATCACCTTCCGCGACGAGGACGGCGAGCTGACCGAGGTCCCGGTCACCGGCGGCCATGTGAAGATGCAGTGGCGCCCCGACTGGGCGATGCGCTGGACCGCGCTCGGCGTCGACTACGAGATGAGCGGCAAGGACCTGATCGACAGCGTGCGGGTCTCCGCCAAGGTCTGCCGGGTGCTCGGCGGCGAGCCGCCGGAGGTCTTCCACTACGAGCTCTTCATGGACGAGGAGAACCGCAAGATCTCCAAGTCCAAGGGCAACGGCCTGACCATGGACGAGTGGCTGCGCTACGGCGCGCCGGAGAGCCTGGCCTATTACATGTACCAGTCGCCGAAGTCGGCCAAGCGCCTCTACTTCGACGTCATCCCCAAGGCCGCGGACGAATATCTGCAGCACCTCGACGCCTATGTGAGGAAGGCCGCCGAGAGCCCGAACGCGCCGCAGCTGGAAAGCCCGGCCTGGCACGTGCACGGCGGCGCGCCGCCGGCGCAGGGCTCGCCGGTGTCCTTCTCCCTGCTGCTGAACCTCGTCTCGGCCGCCGACGCCTCCACCAAGGAAATCCTCTGGGGCTTCCTGGAGCGCTACATTCCCGGGGCGACGCCCGAGACCCAGCCGCTGCTCGACAAGCTCGCGGGCTACGCGATCAACTACTACGAGGACTTCGTGCGGCCCTCGAAGCGGTTCCGCGCGCCCACCGCTCAGGAACGCGAGGCCATGCAGACCCTGCGCGCGGCGCTGGCCGCCCTGCCGCCGGACACCCGCGACGCCGAGCTGATCCAGAACGAGGTCTACGAGATCGGCAAGGCCGCCGGCTTCGAGCCCCTGCGCGCCTGGTTCGCCGCCCTCTACGAGGTGCTCCTCGGCCAGAGCCAGGGCCCGCGCTTCGGCTCCTTCGCCGCCATCTTCGGCCTCGACCGCACCATCGCCCTCATCGACCGGGCGCTGGCGGGAGAGCTGGCGGCGGCCTAGGGCTCCAGCGGCCAGCCGGTCAGGCCGAGGAACAGCACGCCGAGATCCCGCAGCGGCCCGCTGGCCGGGGTGTTGGCGTCCGTCATCCGATGACGGCCGTCGGACGCCGACTCGAATATCCATTGCGCGCCATCGGTCATCAGCCGGCAGTCGCGCGTGTCGAGCGCCTCGGCCTGGGCCGCGGCGGCCAGGACCTTTCGTTGCTCGGCGGGCGTGAGCCAGCGTTCCCGTGTTTCGGCGATCTCCCCGGGATCGTAGCCGCCATGGCCGGACAGCCGCCTCGCGACAAGCCGCATCCGCCTCGGCGAGGTCTGTTCGATGCGGACCACAACCGGCGTGTTGAAGGATGGCAGCCAGGTGAACCGCCACTTCGCTCGCACCTTCGGATCGGCGCGCAGAGGCGGCTCTCCGGCGGCCCGCAGGTGCTTCAGGTACCATTGGCCACGGAAGTCGGTCAGCAGCGGCATCGGCGCCGTGGGCAGCGGCGCCCCGACACACGCGCGGGGGCGATCGAAGGCGTCGCTTCCGAAGTAGTCCCGCGGCGTCGGGGGCGCTGCGGCAGCCGCCGCCATCAAGGTGGCCACAACGATCTGCATCGCCGCCACCTGAGGATGAATCCTCCGCCGCGGCAAGCCCTAAGGCGATCCCGCCCAGGCGTCCGCCACTTTGAGGAAGTTCCCGGCCAGTTCGTCCAGGCCCATTTCTTTGAGCAGCAGGCCCGTCGAGACCCGCTCGAGGAACCCCCAACGCCAGATGGGCTCCTCCGGCACGCCGGTCAGCCGCGAGAGCAGGGCGCAGCGGGCCCGGCCGAGCGCCAGCGGGTCGCCCGCCAGGAGCTCGTCCTCCCATTCGCGCATGGCGATGCCGAGGTCGTAGGCCGGTTCGGCGAAGAGGCCGTCCGGATCGACGAACTTGAACCGCGCCGGGTCGGCGCCGGGGACCTGCAGGGTGTTCCAGGCATGGGCGTCGCCGTGGGCCAGCACCGCGGCCTTGGGGTCGTAAGCGCGGCGGCGGTCTTCGGCGAAGGCGAGCGCGGTCTCGATGGTGCGCTCGGCGCAGGGCCGGCCGGTCGCCGCCCAGCGGCGCGAGATCAGCCGCGCGAGGCCGGCGGCCTTCTCCGCGCCGGTCATCAGGCCGGAGAGGTCGGCGGGCCGGGTCCAGGCGGCCTGCAGGGTGGCGCAGATGGCCTCGATCTGGGCCTCGATCGGCCAGCCCAGTTCGTGCAGCTGCGGCCCGAGGCGCTCCATCAGCACCGCCCGGCGGGCGCCGTCGTGGCGGTAGACCTCCGCATAGCCCCGCCCGCCGGCGAGCCGCAGCGTCGCCAGCTCGCCGCCGCGCCGGTCGATCCCCGGCAGGGTGAGCTTGAGGATCGCCGGCCGGCCGTCGGCCAGAGTCGCCTCCAGCACCAGCGCCTCGGTGCCGCCCTGCAGCGAGGCGCCGAGATCCAGGTCCCACTCGCGGGCGAGATCATCGACCAGGCCGTCCACCCCGGCCAGCCAGGCGGCGCCGGCCTCGCCGAGCAGGCCGGCCCGGCGGCGGACGTTCTCGCTGATCTGGTGACGGGCCATCAGCCGAGCAGCTCCAGGGTCAGGCGGTCGAGCAGGCGGCGGCCGTGCGGGGTGGCGCGCAGGCGGTGCGGATCGGCCGCGAGCAGGCCGGCCTCGACCAGGCCGTCGATCCGTTCCGGGGGCGGCGCCAGCTCGCCCAGCTCCCGCAGCGCGACGCCCTCCGGGATGCGAAGGCCCATCAAGAGCCGCTCGGTGGCGGCCTCGGCGGGGGAGAGCGGCGCGTTCTCGACAAGCCCCGTTCCCGTCTCGGTCACGCGGGCCAGATAGCGGGCGACCTTCGGCGCTGTGAAGCGGGCATGGCGGACGCCGCCCAGGCTGACGCGGCCATGCGCGCCGGGGCCGACGCCGAGGTAGTCCTCGCCGCGCCAGTAGGCGAGGTTGTGGCGCGAGCGGGCGGCCTCGCCGCGGGCGTGGTTGGAGACCTCGTAGGCGTCGAAGCCGGCGTCCCCCAGCCGGGCCTGGGTGGCCTCGTAGAGGCCGGCGGCGAGGTCGTCGTCCGGCGGGGCGAAGGCGCCGCGGCGCACCTGGCGGTCGAAGGCGGTGCCGGCCTCGATGGTCAGCTGGTAGGGCGAGAGGTGGTCGGGCGCGAGGGCCAGGGTCGCATCGATCTCAGTGGTCCAGGCGGCGACGTCCTGGCCCGGGCGGGCGTAGATCAGGTCCAGCGAGAGCTGCGGGAAGGCGGCGCGGGCGGCCCTGGCGGCGCGCAGGGCCTGGGCGGCGTCGTGGTTGCGGCCCAGGAAGGCCAGGGCCGCATCGTCCAGCGACTGCAGGCCGAGCGACAGGCGCGTGACGCCGGCGGCGGCGAAGGCGGCGAAGCGGTCCGCCTCCGCATCGGTGGGGTTGGCTTCGAGGGTGACCTCCAGGCGGGCTTCGGCGGGCCAGAGGGCGCGGGCGGCCTCGACCACGGCGGCGAGCCAGGCCGGGTCCATCAGCGAGGGTGTGCCGCCGCCGAAGAAGACCGACACCAGCCGCCGCGGGCCGATCCCGGCCGCTTGCGCCTTCAGGTCGGCGACGATGGCGGCGGCCAGGGCCGCCTGCTCGGCCTGGCCGCGGTCGCGCACCACGTTGAAGTCGCAGTAGGGGCAGATCCGCGCGCAGTAGGGCCAATGGACATAGAGCGCCAAAGGGGGGACCGCGATGGGCGGCGCGGCGGTCACCAGAGCGCGGCTTTCAGCTTCCGGAAGGCGTCGGCGCGGTGGCTGATGGCGTCCTTGGCGGCCGGCTCCATCTCGCCGAAGGTCTCCGCGCCGCCGCGGGGGGTGAAGATCGGGTCGTAGCCGAAGCCGCGGGTGCCGCGTGGCGGGAAGCCGATCTCGCCGTCCACGCGGCCCTCCACCACCACCGCCGGGCCGTGCGGCCAGGCGACCGCCAGGGCGCAGGCGAACCAGGCGGCGCGGTCGTCCGAGCCGGTCTCCTCCAGACGCGCCTCGACCTTGGCCATGGCGACGGAGAAATCCTTCCCCGGCCCCGCCCAGCGGGCCGAGAATATGCCGGGCGCCCCGTCCAAGGCCGCGACGCAGAGGCCGGAGTCGTCGGCGAGCGCGATGAGGCCGGAGGCGTCGGCGGCGGCCCGGGCCTTGAGCAGGGCGTTGCCGACGAAGGTGCTTTCGGTCTCGGCCGGCTCGGGCAGGCCGAGTTCGCCGGCGCTGGTCAGGGCGAACCGGTGGTCGAGCAGGGCGGCGAGCTCGGGGACCTTCCCCGGGTTGTGGGTGGCGAGCACCAGTTTCGCGCCGGGTTCGAGCATCAGGGCCATGGCGCGCCTTCTAGCGCCGGCGGCCGCGCAAAACCATTACAGGGAATTCATATCGTTAAACGATATGTAATTTGATCGAAAAGCGATGCGGCCGTATTGATTATCGACATGGACGGCGATGTCGCCGTCATCTGAAACAAGGACGGGATCAATGACCACCTCGACCAAGACCTTCGACCGCCTGCTGCTGTGGGCGACCTTCACTCTGGCTCTGGCCCCGCTTTCGGCGGTGCTGTTCCAGGCGGCGGTGATCTAAGCTGCCGCCGCCGCGGCCCGCACCGGGCCGCGGCGAGATGATGGAGGGGTGATGCGCGCGCTCGGGCCCGGCTCGGTTTCCAGTTTCCTGAAGGTGATCCTCGATGTCGCCTTCTTCGCCCTGTGGGTCGGCGTGGCCGCCCTGGGGCTGATCGCCCTGCTGGCGATCCTGCTGAGCTTCAATCCCGACCTGATGGGCAACGTGACCATCACCTCCGACGAGGACCTGATGCAGCGCGGCCCCTACCTCGCTGCGGGCCTCCTGGCCGCCGCGCTCTATGTGGGCGGCGTGCTGGTGATCGTCGGCGAGCTTCGCCGCATCTTCTCCACCCTCACCGCCGGCGACCCGTTCCATCCCGACAACGTCACGCGCCTGCGCATCATCGGCGGCATGCTGGCCGCCCTGGAGATCGGCCGGCACATCGTGGCCGAGCTCTCGCGCATGCTGATCGACGCGGAGATCCGCTCGGTGGATTCGGGCCTCAACCTCACCGCCTGGTTCGCCGTGCTGGTGGTCTTCGTGCTGGCCGAGGTGTTCCGCGAGGGCGCGCGCCTGCGCACCGAGGCGGAGCTGACCATCTAGATGCCGATCCGCCTTTCCCTCGACCGCGTGCTGCTGGAGCGGCGCATGTCGCTGACCGAGCTCTCCGACCGCGTCGGCGTCACCATCGCCAACCTCTCGATCCTGAAGACCGGCAAGGCGCGGGCGGTGCGCTTCTCGACCTTGGCCGCCCTCTGCCGCGAGCTCGACTGCCAGCCAGGCGACCTGATGACCTACGAACCCGGCCCGGAAATCGCCGAGGAGCCCGACGCCGAAGAGTGATCGGCGATCATATTGCACCTGCGTACGCGCGTCGCAGGGAGCACCCTTGAAATAGCTGCGCTTCTCCCATATATGCGCCGCAACAATTTTGTTGCACCGCACAAACAGGAGAAGCAGATGATCCAAGCGATCTTCGCCGCCATCCAGCGTTGGTTCGCCCCGGTGGCCGACCTCTACGGCAGCCTGCCGCCCGCCGCCCAACGCCGCCTGCTCGGCCAGTACCTCTAAGACGTCCTCCGGGCGGGGCGGCCTCAGGCCGTCGCCGCCCGCTGGATCGCCATCAGTTCGGCGATCCCCTTGCGCGCGTGGGCGAACAGCGCCTCGAACTCCCCCTGGGTGAAGCCGCGCTTCTCCCCCGTCGCCTGAATCTCCACAATGTCGCCCGAGCCCGTCAGCACGAAGTTGGCGTCGGCCTCGGCGCTCGAATCCTCCTCGTAGTCGAGGTCGAGCACCGGCACATTGTCGAACACCCCGCAGGACACCGCCGCCACTTGGTCCAGGATCGGGCTGGCCGCGATCACCCCCTCCGCCACCAGGTAGTCCGTCGCCAGCTTCAGCGCGACCCAGGCGCCGGTGATCGCCGCCGTGCGCGTGCCGCCGTCCGCCTGCACCACGTCGCAGTCGAGGGTGATCTGCCGCTCACCCAGCGCCTTCATGTCCACCACGGCGCGCATGGAGCGGCCGATCAGCCGCTGGATCTCCTGCGTGCGCCCTGACTGCTTGCCCTGAGCCGCCTCGCGCCGGCCCCGCGTGTGGGTCGCCCGCGGCAGCATGCCGTACTCGGCGGTCACCCAGCCCTGGCCGCGCCCGCGCAGGAACGGCGGCACGCCCTCCTCCACCGAAGCCGTCACCAGCACCCGCGTATGGCCGAAGCTCGCCAGGCACGAGCCCTCGGCGTAGCGGTTCACTCGCGTCTCCAGGGTGATGGGGCGCAGCATGTCGGGGGCGCGTTCGGAGGGTCGCATGGGGCGTCTCGCTTGAAGATGGGGGGTGGGCGCTTATCCTAGATCAGCCCCTGCCGGTCCACCGGCGATGCGGACGACGAATGAGCAACCTTCTGATCGGCGCAGGGACCACCCCGGCGCCGAGCCTGACCGAACTGGACGAGCGCGCGCGCGACATCTTCCGCCGCATCGTCGAGGGCTATCTGGAGACCGGCGAGCCGGTTGGCTCGCGCACCCTCTCGCGCGGCGGGGTGCACCTCTCCCCCGCCTCGATCCGCAACACCATGCAGGACCTGATGCACCTCGGGCTGCTGACCTCGCCGCACACCAGCGCGGGGCGTGCGCCGACCCACGCGGGCCTGCGCCTCTTCGTGGACGGCCTGCTGGAAGTCGGCGATGTCGGGGCCGACGAGAAGCGGGAGATCGAAGCCCGGCTGATGGGCCGCCGCTCCTTCGACGAAGCCCTGGAGGAAGCGAGCGCCATCCTCTCCGGCCTGGCCGGCGGGGCGGGCGTGGTGGTCAGCCCCTCGCGCGACGCCGGGGTCAAGCACGTGGAGTTCGTCAAGCTGGGCGCCGATCAGGCCCTGGCGATCATGGTCTTCGAGGACGGCCAGGTGGAGAACCGGCTGATGCCGCTGCCGGCCGGCTTCACGCCCTCGGCCCTGCAGGAGGCCTCCAACTTCCTCGGCGCGCGGCTCGCCGGCCGCACCCTCGGCGAGGCCAAGGCCGAGATCCGCGGCGAGCTTGAGCGGGCCAGGCGCGAGCTCGACGAGACCGCCGCCCGGCTGGTCGAGGACGGCCTGGCGGCCTGGGGCGGGGGCGAGAGCGGCGAGCGGGCGCTGATCGTGCGCGGCCGCGGCAACCTGTTGGCCGACCCGCAGGCCCGCGAGGACCTGGAGCGGGTGCGCCAGCTGTTCGACGACCTGGAGCAGAAGGAACAGCTGATCGGCCTGATGGACGGGGTGCGCGAAGCCCAGGGCGTGCGCATCTTCATCGGCGCGGAAACCCGGCTGTTCTCGCTTTCGGGTTCCGCCGTGATCGCCGCGCCCTATATGTCGGGCCGACAGCGCGTGCTGGGCTCGATCGGCGTGATCGGGCCGGCGCGGTTGAACTATGCCCGGGTCATTCCGTTGGTGGACTACACCGCGCGGGTGCTGGGGCAGATGGCGAACACGTGAGACGAAAGACCCCATGACCGACGAAACAACGCCGGCCGAAGAGATCGATCCCATCCTGGCGGACGCCGCCGCGGACGAGATCGTCGCCCTGAAGAGCGAAGTGGCCGCCCTGAAGGACCAGGCCCTGCGCTACGCCGCCGAGGCCGAGAACACCAAGCGCCGGGCCGAGCGCGAGGCCAACGACGCGCGCGCCTATGCGATCCAGAAGTTCGCCCGCGACCTTCTGGCCGCCGCCGACAACCTCGCCCGCGCCATGGCCGCCGCGCCGCGCGACCATGCCGACAGCAATGTCGCCAACTTCGTGACCGGCGTGGAGATGACCGAGAAGGCGCTGCAGGACGCCTTCGCCAACAATGGCCTCAAGCGCGTCGATCCCGCCAAGGGCGACCGGTTCGATCCGCATCAGCACCAGGCGATGATGGAGCAGCCCTCCGAGGAGGTGGCCGCCGGCGGGGTGATCCAGACCCTGCAGACCGGCTACGAGCTCTACGGCCGCATCGTCCGCCCGGCGATGGTGGTGGTGGCGGCCAAGGGCTCAACCGGCCCCTCGGCGCCGGAGGCCCCGGCCAACCCCTACGCGGCCAACGAGGACGGCGGCGAGGGCGGCTCGGTCGACACCCGGGCGTAGGCGGGCTGCAGGGCGCGGCGGCGATCCGCCCGCGCCCAGGCCCGTTCGTGCAGGTTGAAGAAGAAGGTCTGCACCAAGGGCTCGACAATCCCGATGGCCAGCGCCGCATGCCACGAGCGCGTCAGCGCAAAGGTCACCGTCACCGCGACGGTGAAGTGCATGGCGCAATAGGTGACGGTCTTCAGGTAGAGCTTCATCATGACACGATAATGCGAATTACTCGCAATTAGATGGCTCTTGCTCAGCCCTGATCAACCCCAGTTCCGCTCATCCGGGGACCCAGGCTTTTGTGTTCAAGCCGGAGACGCCAGCGCCCTCCGATAAAACACCTGGGTCCCCGCTTTCGCGGGGATGAGCGGATTGGAGGCGGAGCGCACTCCCCCTCTTTCACGGCGCCGGGATTCAGTTAATGTCCGTGGTCCTCTCCAGTCGGGTCGGGACGAATGAAGCTGACGATCGAGCGCGCCGCGTTGATGAAGGCGCTGGGCCATGTGCAGAGCGCCGTGGAGCGCCGCAACACCATCCCGATCCTCTCCAACGTGCTGATCTCGGCCGAGCGCGACAGCGTCACCTTCTCGGCCACCGACCTCGACCTCGAGATCATCGACACCGCCCCCGCGCAGGTCGACACCCCCGGCCAGATCACCGCCCCGGCCCACACCCTCTATGAGATCGTCCGCAAGCTGCCCGAGGGCGCCGACGTCTCGCTCAGCTTCGCCGGCGACGACCCGCGCCTGTCGATCCAGGCCGGCCGCTCGCGCTTCAACCTGCCGGTGCTGCCGGCGGGCGACTTCCCGCAGCTCTCCTCGGACGGGCTCTCCGGCCAGATCGGCCTCGACACCGACGCCCTGATCCGGCTGATCGACAAGACCCGCTTCGCCATCTCCACCGAGGAGACGCGCTACTACCTGAACGGCCTCTATCTCCACACCATCGTCGTGGACGGAACGCCCAAGCTGCGCGCGGTCGCCACCGACGGCCACCGCCTGGCGCTCGCCGAGATGGCCGCGCCGGAGGGCTCGGCCGGCGCGCCGGGGGTGATCATCCCGCGCAAGACCATCGGCGAGGCCCGCCGCCTCCTGGACGACGCCGGCGAGGGCATTGATCTCGCCGTCAGCCCGCAGAAGGTGCGCCTGGAATTCGGCCGCGCGGCCCTCACCTCCAAAGTCATCGACGGCTCCTTCCCCGACTACATCCGCGTGATCCCGCGCGGCAACGACCGCATCATGCGGGTCGACAACGCCCTCTTCGCCAAGGCGGTGGACCGGGTGGCGACGATCTCGGCCGAGAAGAGCCGCTCGGTGAAGCTGGCCATCGAGACCGGCCGCATGACGCTTACCGTGCGCAACATGGAGGCCGGCCAGGGCGTCGAGGAGCTGGAGGTCGACTACGACGGCGAGGCCTTCGAGATCGGCTTCAACGCCCGCTACCTGCTGGACGTGACCGACCAGATCGCCGGCGAGATCGTCGAGTTCCGCTTCGCCGACCCCTCGTCCTCGACCCTGGTGGTCGATCCGACCGACGCGGACGTGCAGTACGTGCTGATGCCGCTGCGGGTGTAACCGCCTCCAGGCTTTGCGCGGTTCGAGACGCGGCCCTCGGGCGCTCCTCACCACGACTAGGTGAAGCGTCATCAGGGCGCGCGTGGGGCTTGAAAGCCACAGCCAAGGTTTCCAGCCGTGTCATCCCGGCCGTAGCGAAGCGCAGAGCTGGGACCCAGGGTCAAGCGCACTGCAGAACCATCTGGGTCCCGGCTCTACAGCCCGCTGCGCGGGCTTGCGGCCGGGATGACACCCGCATTTGTCGCCTGGACTTGTTTGGCCGCGCGAGCGGCCGTCTCGAAGGACGCACGGCGCGCCCAGCCAGCGTCCGCGAACCTTTCGCATCACTCTCACGACATTTGTGTGACAGGCCGGACGGCGCCATCCTCCTGACCCAGGTCTTGGGAGGGTATCTAGGTTGCGTCCGTTCATCGTCGCCGCGTTGCTGGCGGCCCTGGCCTCGCCGGGCATGGCGCAGGCGCCCCAACGCCGCGAATCCGGCAATCTGGTCACCGAAAACGTCCCGGAAACGCCGCCCGAGGTGCGCGAGTCCCTGCGACGCTATCAGAACGCCCGCTCGGCCAGCTTCATGGACTGGATGCCCGACGGGACCATGCTGATCGCCACCCGCTTCGGCTCGACCCCACAACTGCACCATGTGAAGGCGCCCGGCGGCGACCGCCAGCAGCTGACCTTCTTCGACGAGCCGATCGCCGACGCCGAGGCCCGGCCCACGCCTCCGGCGCAGGTGATCTTCAGCCGCGACACCGGCGGCGACGAATACTTCCAGGGCTACGCCTTCGGCCTCTCGGGCCCGGAGATCCAGATCACCGAGCCCAAGACCCGCAACGTCTCGATGGTCTTCTCGCCGCTTGGCGACCGGCTGGCCTGGAGCCGGGTGACGCCGGGCTCGGGCGACTACGACATCATGGTGATGGATTCCGGCGACATCCGCACCCGCAAGGTGGCGCTGGAGGGCAAGGGCGCGATCTTCCCCATCGCCTTCGACCGGGACGCCCGGCGCCTGCTGCTCGGCCGCACCCTTTCGTCCACCGCCGGCCAGCGCTTCCTGCTCGACCTCGCCACCGGCCGTCTCACCGAGCTCAACCGCAGCAAGGTCGAGATCGCCTATGGCGGCGGCCAGTTCACGCCGGACGGCCGCCACGTCCTCTTCCTCTCCGACGAGG
>DASPLZ010000402.1:0-3616 GCA_035627295.1 Phenylobacterium sp.
AGCGTCGCTGAGCGTGAATTCGTCGAGGGCGAGGCGTTCGGTTTCGAGGATGCGCATGGCCCCGCTTAGCCTGCCTTTCGCCCACGAAAAAGGCCGGCGACCTTGCGGGCGCCGGCCTTCGGTTCGTCCAAGAGCCCTTGGGGCTTAGATCGCCTGCAGGTTGCCCGCGGCGTCCTTGCCCGAGCGGCGGTCGCGCTCGAGGTCGTAGGAGACCTTCTGGCCTTCGTTCAGGCCGCGCAGGCCCGAGCGCTCCACGGCCGAGACGTGCACGAACACGTCCTTGCCGCCGTCATCCGGCTGGATGAAGCCGTAGCCCTTGGTGGTATTGAACCATTTCACAGTGCCGGTAGCCATTTCAGCCTCCGTCAAATTGGCGGTTCGGCCGGCGGACTGCCCGGCGGCCGATCGAGTCTGAAAAGGCCAGTTGGTCTGTGCGAGACCGGGTAGAGAAGCTAGGCGCACCAGAGTTCGATGGCTCCCACATAATCGAGACAAGCAAGGCGCGCCAGCCCGATCCGATGTGGTTGATCGCGGCGGCGCGACCGGGTTATCCACGGCGAAGCTCAAGTCCTCGGGGAACTCTCATGCGTAAAGCCGCCACCTTCGCCGCCCTGGCGCTCGCCGTACTCGTCGCCGGCTGCAACACCGTCGCCGGCGTCGGCCGCGACGTCGGCGCGGTGGGCGACGCCGTCGCCTCCACCGCCGAGGACGCCAAGCGCTAGATTCAAGCTGGAGCGCGTCAGTCGACGGAACCGGCTTCCACTTCCGCCTGACGCGCTCTAGTCCAGCCGCTCGGCGAGGCTGCGCAGCCGGCGCACCGCGTCGGCCGCGCGGCTGCGCCTCTGCCGCCAGAGCAAGAGGCCCGTCGCGCCCGCCGTGGCGATGACCAGCGCCCAGGGGCCGAGCAGCCAGGCGGCTGCGGCCAGGGCGAAATAATATCCCCGCACCCCGGCGTTGAACGAGGATAGCGCCGGGTTGAGCAGGTCGCCGGCCGCCTCGCCCCAGGCCTTGCGGTCCCCCTCGCCCGCGGTCTCGGGCGCGGCCCCGATGGCGGCCAGGGTGTAGTTCATCTGCCGGATGGCCCAGATGAAGGCGAGCAGGCCGCGCGCCAGGGTGACCATGACGAGGCCGAGCTTCACCTCGAAGAGGATGCGTGGGCCGGCCTCCACGAAGCCCAGCCGCTCGATCTGCGACCAGGCGGAATCGCCGCTGAACAGCGCGCCGGCGACGGCGGCGATCAGGATCAGGTTGGAGGAGGCGAAGAAGGAGGCCGAGTTGATGGCGTGGCCCATCAGCTGGCTGTCGATGAAGCGGTTCTCGCGACCCGCCATGCGGCGCATCCAGGCGGCGCGCAGCACGGTCATGTCGGTGTTGATCGCCGGCCCCCGCGACAGCAGCTTCAGGATCGGCTCGTAGGCGAGCCACACCACCGCGAAGACGGCCAGGGCGAAGATGTCCGCGGCCGGCGGCACGGTGCTAGTCTTCCAGGATCAGGCTGTGGGTCTTGGTCTCGCGCAGCTTCAGGCCGATCACCAGGGCGACGGCGCAGATCACCGAGACATAGACATAGAAGCCGGTCTCCAGCCCCGAGGCCTTGAACCGCAGGGCGACGTATTCGGCCGCGCCGCCGAAGATGGCGTTGGCGGCGGCGTAGGGCAGCGCCACGCCCAGCGCGCGGATGTGGGCGGGGAAGAGCTCGGCCTTCACCACCGCGCTCACCGAGGTGTAGCCGGAGAGAATCAAAAGGAGGAGCACGATCAGGCCGAACGCCACCGGGATGCTGTCGGTCCCGGCGATCGCCGACATCACCGGGAAGGTGGCCAGCATGCCCCCGCCGAAGGCCCAGATCAGGGTCGCGCGCCGGCCCACCTGGTCGGAGATCCAGCCGAACAGCGGCTGGGCGCACATGTAGAGGAACAGGGCCCCGGCCATGATCCCGGTGGCCTCGTTCTTCGAGAAGCCCGAGGTGTTGACCAGGAACTTCTGCATGTAGGTGGTGTAGGCGTAGAAGGCCAAGGAGCCCCCGGCGGTCAGGCCGAAGATCACCGCCGTCTCCTTGGGGTGATGGCGCAGCAGCATCATGGTGTGGGCCCGCTCGGCACCCGAGTCGCGGGCGTTGATGAACGAGCGGCTCTCGTCGAGCCCCATGCGGATCCAGAACACCACCACGGCCAGGAGGGCCCCGACGACGAAGGGAATGCGCCAGCCCCAGGCCTCCAGGTCGGCCGGCGACATCAGGTTCTGCAGCAGGATCAGCAGCGAGAGGGCGATCAGCTGGCCGGCGATCAGGGTGACGAACAGCACGCTGGACCACAGGCCCCGCCGGTCCTTGGTCGACATCTCGGAGAGATAGGTGGCGCTGGCTCCGTACTCGCCGCCGAGCGACAGGCCCTGGACGATGCGGATGATCACCAGGATCACCGGGGCGGCCGCCCCGATGGTGTCGTAGCCGGGGGTCAGCGCGATCCCCAGCGAGCCCAGGCACATCAGACCGACGGAGAGCGCCAGCGCCGCCCGGCGCCCGGCGCGGTCGGCGTAGAGGCCCATGATCCAGGCCCCGAACGGGCGCGCCACGAAGCCGACGGCGAAGACCGCCGCCGACTGCATCAGCTGGGCGGTGCGGTCGCCCTCCGGGAAGAACACCGGGGCGAAGTAGAGCGCGAAGGAGGCGTAGGCGAACCAGTCGTACCATTCGACCAGGTTGCCGGCCGAGCCGCCGACGATGGCCCGGAGCCGGGACAGGTCGGATCGCGGCTCAGCCGCCTGAACTTGCACGCCCGCTTCGTCAACCATGCCGCCCCCGGTACCGAACCGCGCGAGCTTAGGCGATGGGCGACCGGGAAAGGAAGCTGCCTCGAATCCTCCCCCATCCTGCTGCGCTCATCGAAGAGGGTGTGGCGTCTACCCTCGCTCGTACCGCCGCATCGACCAGTACTTGAATCCCCGCCCGGCCGTCCGCCGCCAGCCGGCGCGGCGCAGGGCCTTGCCGAGCATGTGGTTGAACCAGCCGTGGGCGACCAAGAGCACATCCTGGCCGCTGTCGGCGAGCGCCGTCAGCCGGGCGGCGGCGGCCTCGGCGCGGCGGTCGGCCTCGGCGGCGGTCTCCTGGCCCTCGTGGTGATTGAACCACATCCACCAGATCCGGGCGAGAAAGCCCCAGGTCGGCGGGGTCAGCCGGATCCATTCAGGCCACTCCGGCGGCGGCAGGGGCGCCTCGATGAACATGGAGTCGCGCTCGAACTCGCGGCTCTGGGTCAGGAGGCCGGCGCTCTCGATGGCCCTGAGGCGGCTGGAGCACAGCACCACCTCGCAGCGGCCGGCCGTGGCCACCAGGTCCGCCGGCGGCGTCTGCCCGGGGCGGATGCCGAGCGCCTCGTAGTTGGTCCAGAACTCGCGGTACTGCTGCGCCGAGAGCCGCACCCGCCGCGACAGCGAGGGTTCGCCATGCCGGGCCAGGGTGATGACTCCGGGGCGGACGGGAAGGTTCTGCGGCTTGGCGGTCAAGGCCTGGCCGACACTGCGGGACGAAACGCGCCCGCGCCCTCATCACCCATCCTGCAGGGCCCCTACATGCGCGGCCGCCGAGCGGCCCAAGGCCGCAAGGTCGTAGCCGCCC
>DASPLZ010000403.1:0-7612 GCA_035627295.1 Phenylobacterium sp.
TCACCTGCTCATGAGAAGGGGGCGTCTATGGCCGCGGACCTGCCGCTGGAGCTGATCCACGCGACGGTTCAGCTCGAACAGCCGCTGGCCGATGGCACGCGCACGGTCGGCACCGGCTTCCTGATCGCCGCGCCCCGGCCGGACGGCACGCCCCGCACGGTGCTGGTCACCGCCGCCCACGTGTTCGAGCGCATGCCCAGCGAGAAGGCCCGCATCGGCTACCGCGTGCCCAACGCCGACGGCTCCTGGAGCTATACGCCCCAGACCCTGACCATCCGCACCGAGACCGGCGAGAAGCTTTGGACCAAGCACCCGACGCGCGACGTGGCGGCGATCTCGATCACCGCGCCGGAGGCCTTCGCCAAGGCGGCGATCCCGCTGAACTGGCTGGCCCAGGACGACACCTTCGCCAAGGAGCAGGTGACCGCGGGCGATGAGATGATGGCGCTGGGGTTCCCGCGCGGCCTGGCGGCCAACCAGGCGGGCTTCCCCATCCTGCGCTCGGGCAAGGTGGCCTCCTGGCCGGTGGCGCCGGCCAACATCTACCCGACTTTCCTGCTCGACTTCTCGGTCTTCCCCGGCAACTCCGGCGGGCCGGTGTTCATGTCCAGCCCCGGCGGGACGGCCCAGCGCCAGTTCATCGCGGGCCTCCTCACCCAGCAGGTGGAGCTGAACAAGGAGCGCCTGGAGATCGGCATCGTCACCCACGCCAAGTACATCCGCGAGGCCATCGCCTTGCTGGACGCCGAAGCCCCCGCGCCCGACACCATGATCGCCCGCGACGAAGGCGTGGCGAAGGGCGTGCAGGCGGCGTCGGCCGACCGGGCGACGAGCCGGGACTGACTGCCTAGTCGCGGCTGCGCGTGCGGCTCCGTCGCCGCTGGGCCAGTTCCAGGATGCGCCGTTTCATGTCTTCGAACACCGCCCTGGGCGACATGCCGTAGGCGTAGCGGTCGCTGCCGGGAATCGGCCGCAGGTCATAGCCCGGCCACGCGAACCGGTTCAGCTCGTCCAGCCGGATCCAGTGCCGGCCCCCGTCCAGGCCGAGCGCGCGGCACACCGCTTGCGGCAGTTCCATCGAGGCATCCGCATCGCGCGGCGCCGCGTGGGTCACGGGCGCCACCAGGGTTCGAATCCCACCGCCGGCAGGCGAGGGCGCGGCGACCACGATCGCGCAGGGACGAGCCTTGGCGCCTTCCGCCTCGCCCCGGTCAGCGGCGTCGCTCCAAAGGAAGCTGTATCGGATGACCAGCCCCGGGACTGGCTCCGGCAGGCTCACCCGGCCGCGCCGTACTCGGCTGCGGCGATCTCAGCCAGGGTTTCGTCGTCGAGTTCGGCGGTTCGCAGGATCTCCCGCTCGCGCGCCTTCAGCCGCTCGTAGTTCTCGAGTTCCTCGGCGGAGAGATAGCCGCCCACGACTCGCTGGTGGCTGGTCACCACGATCACTTTCGAGCGGATCGCCTTGTGCTGGTAGCTGCCGAAGTTGCGGGCGAACTCCGAGGCGGTGACGGTCGGCGTGTCAGTCATGGCGGCAGATGTACGCAGATTGCGCAATTTGCGCAAGATCGGCTGTCAGGCCGCGGCCTTCGCCTCCTGCGCCGGCAGCCGGATCGTCGCCACCGTGCCCTCGCCGAGGGCGCTTTCCAGGTGCAGATCGCCCCCGTGCAGCTGCGCCAGGGCGCGGACCAGCGACAGCCCCAGCCCCGTGCCCGCCGCCTTCTGGTCGGCGTCGCCGGCCTGTTCGTAGGGCCGGCCCAGGCGCCCGAGGTCCTTGGCCGCTATGCCGACGCCGGTGTCGGCCACCGCCACCTCCAGCATGCCCCCGGCGATCCCCGCCGTGACGGTCACCGAACCGCCCTTCGGGGTGAACTTCAGGGCGTTGCCGACGAGGTTCAGCACCATCTGCTTCAGCGCCCGCCGGTCGGCGGTCACCTCCAGCGGCTCGCGGGGCAGGACGCCGCGCAGCTGCACCCCGTTCTGGTCGGCCTGCACGCGGGCGAGGCGCAGGACGCTGGTCACCGCCTCGGCGGCGTCGAAGTCCTCCAGCGCCAGCTCGTAGCGGTCGGCCTCGATCTTCGACATGTCGAGGATGTCGTTGATGAGGTCCAGCAGGTGGCGGCCGCTCTCGTGGATCAGCTCGGCGTATTCGGCGTAGCGCTCCGGCAGGGGCCCGAAGAGCCTGGCGCGCATCACGTCCGAGAAGCCCATGATGGCGTTCAGCGGCGTGCGCAGCTCGTGGCTCATGTTGGCGAGGAAGCGGCTCTTGCCGGAGTCCCGGGCCTCGGCCGCGTCCCGCGCCGCCTCGGCGGCGGCGATGCGGCGGGCCTCGGCCGAGGCGTCGCGCAGCACGCCGAGGATGCGGTCCTCGCCCGCCCGGCGCAGGTGCAGCGACACCCAGCCGTCCGGGTCGCCCGCCGGCTCGAAGGCGATCTCGGCCTCGCCGGTGGTGTGGGTTTCCTCCAGCGCCTGCTCGATGCGCGTGCGGGTCTCGGCCGGACCGCCGATCCAGGTGAGGCCGAGCTCGGTCAGCGAGGCGGCGCGGATGCCGCGCGGCGGTTCGCCGAAGGTGGCGGTCACCCGGCCGGCGGCGGTGAGCGCCAGGTAGCAGAAAGGTTGCGCGGCCAGGAGGCGCGCGAGCCGCAGGTCCGCTGGGTCAACGGCGACCGGCCGCGGCCAGGCGAGCTTCAGCCCCCAGCCCAGGCCGCCGAGCGTCGCCAGCCAGGCGAAGAGCCCCAGCCGCCAGTCGGCCAGCGCCGGGTCGGCCGCGATCCCCGCCGAGCGCGCCAGGGCCAGCACGCCCAGCACCGCCAGGCTCAGCACCGCCGCCAGCCGCAGGCGCCGCCGCTCGGCCAGCGCCAGTCCGGCCGCAAGGGGCGTCAGCGACAGCGCCGCCAGGGGGCCGACCAGCCCGCCGGTGAGCAGGGCCGCCAGCGCCCCGCCCGCCGCCCAGGCGGACAGCAGCCAGCCGCCGCGGTCCGGCCGGGCGGCCAGCACCCCGCCGGCCACCGCCGGGCCGATCACGCCCAGCGCCACGGCGGTCAGGGTCCAGCGGTCCTGGCCGAGGGCCAGGGCAAGGGTGGCCATCGCCGCCCCGGCCATCAGCCAGGCCAGGTGCCAGCGCGAAATCTCGCGCGCGCGGCCCTCCGCCTCGGCCTCGGCGATGTCGCTTGCAGGACTCACCGCCCGAGCTTAGCCCGCCAGATGCGCGCCCGCGAGGCGGCTCGCCCCTCGGGCGACCGCTTGCGCACAGCCCATCCCCCACTTAAGTGCGGCGCCCCATGGCCGACGACATCCAGAGCGCCCTCAACGACCTCGCCGACGAGTTCGAGCTCCTCGGCGACTGGGAGGAGCGCTATCGCTATGTGATCGAGCTCGGCCGCGAGCTGACGCCGCTCTCCGAGGCCGAGCACTCCGACGCCAACAAGGTGCGCGGCTGCGCCAGCCAGGTGTGGCTGGTCACCGAGCCGCAAGGTGACGGGCGCGTGCGGTTCCGCGGCGATTCCGACGCCCATATCGTGCGCGGCCTGATCGCCATCCTCCTGCGCCTCTTCTCCGACCGCCCGCCCGCCGCCATCGCCGCCTTCGACGCCAAGGCCGCCCTGGAGCGGCTGGGCTTGTCCAGCGCCCTCTCGGCGCAGCGCTCCAACGGGCTGAACGCCATGGTGGCGCGGATCAAGCGGGATGCGGAGGCTTTGGCTGGATAGGCGAGGCCTTGCGTGGTTCGAGACGCGACGCTGCGCGCCGCCCTCACCATGACTAGGTCTTTGCTGACCTAGTCATCCTGAGGAGCCCGCGCAGCGGGCGTCTCGAAGGACGCAAAGCCGTCCCGCTCACCCGATCCTGTAATGATCCGCCAGCCGCCCGAGCGCCAGCTTCAGCACCGTCTTGCCCGACCGCCGCGGCAGGCCCAGCGCCCGTTCCGCCGCCTCCAGCGCCGAGCCCGCCAGGCACACCTGCTCCAGCATCCCCCGCAGCCCCGGCCCCGCCGCGTCCAGCGCCTCTGCGATCCGCGCCTTGGCCGCCCGCGCCCGCTCGGCCGGCTCCAGGCCCGGGCCGCGGCCGCCGCGCGCCCTCGGCCCTGAGTCCCACGACATGGTCATCCGCCCGATCAGGCCGGCGCGGTGGAAATCCTCGCGCAGCCGCTCGCCGGCCGCCGCCTCGCGCGGCTCCAGCCAGGGGCGGCCGGCCGCGTCCTTGCGGCGGGCGAGCCAGGCGATCGGCGACTCCCCCAGGTTGGCCCGGCGCGGCGTCAGCCGCCCGTCGGCCTCCACCACCGCCCGCTCGCCCTCGATCACCCCCGGCCGGCCGGCGCGGTCGGGTGCTGGCGGGACGGGGCGGGCGGCGAGCGTCCAGCCGCCTCCGGGCCGCGGCTTCAGGCCCGGCGCGCGGGCGAGGGCGGCGAAGGCGGCGTCGTCCAGGGCGAGCAGGGCCCGCCGCCGGCGATCGGCCGAGCCGCGCACCGCATAGCCGCGCCCCGCCGCCGCCAGCCAGGCGCCCGGCCGCGCCAGAGCCCGGGCGGCGCGGGCGGCGAGGCGTTCGGCGTCCTCGCTCATCGCGGCGTCCTGGTTCATCGCGGTTCAGGCGCCTCGCGCAGGCACGCCTCCATCGCCGTCAGCCGCGCGTCGAAGGCCGCATCGTCGCGCAGGTCCTCTATCCTGTGGCAGGCGTGGCTGGCGGTGGTGCGGTCGCGGCCGAAGGCGGCGGCGACTCTCGCCAACGGCCAGGAAAACCCCACGTGCGTCAGGTACATGGCGATCTGCCGGGCGCGGGCGGCCGGCGCGCTGGCGCGGTTGGCGCCGGCGATCTGGCCCGCCGGCACCCCGGTGGCCATGGCCACCAGGCTGGTCACGAAGGCGGCCGCCAGCCGGTCGCGGCGGGGGTCGGGAAGCTCGCCGAACTCGGCGAGGTGGGAGTCGCTGAGCGACATCGGAACGGATCCTCGAACTGATGGGCGGCGCCAGGTCGGCGTCGATCCGAAGGCTAATTCGGCCTACAGTTGCGAGGATAAGTTTCCTATCCGCTCTTGTGAATAGGAATGAACGCCTATCCACGAAGGCGTGAACACGTAGGATAGATGGGTGGTCGCTCCAGCGTCCTGCGTGGTTCGAGACGCGGCCCTCCGGGCCGCCCTCACCATGACTAGATTTGTGCTGACCCAGTCATCCTGAGGAGCGCGAAGCGCGTCTCGAAGGACGCAAGGCCGCCCCGCTCAGGCCGCCCGCACCCCCGTCGCATCGCCCTGCATCCCAACGACGGCGTCGTAGCCGAGGATCATGTCGACGTCGGTCCCGTTGGTGGCCAGCGGTAGCCGCAGCCACAGGATCTGGATGTGCCCCGCGCCGCGCCAGGAGAGGTTGTGCACCCCCACGCCCGGCTTGCCGGTGCGCACCACCTCGTCCAGCTGGGTGCGCCAGTATTCGGCGGCCTGGGAGTTGTAGATTTCCTCCAAGGTGCGGCCGGTGATCTCGCGGCCATAGACGCTGTAGAGCTCGGTCCCGGCCAGCCGCTGGCGGTAGTCGCCATCCTCGCGCACGTCGATCAGGCTGACGGTGGGCAGGAGGCGCTGGAAGCCGGAGGGATGGATGTCGGACCGGCTCGGCAGGCGGCCGGCGCGTTTCAGGGAGGCCCAGTAGGCGAACAGCTCCTCGTGCGCCCTGGCGGCCGCAACGGAGGACCCGATCTGAGCTCCCATCTGCAGAGTCCTTAACAAGTCGTTGGATTCACGACGAATCACTTATCGCCCACCAGGGATTCCCCCGGCAAGGGAAATCTGCCCGATTGGGGCGCGAATGCGGCGAAATGTGGCGGCGGGGACTCGGCTGAGGTAAGCTGGCTGGCAGACGACCGATGGAGCGGCGGCATGGCGGACCCGGTCTGGAAGCTTCCCGCGGGAGCCGACATCGCGGTGCTCGCCGATTGCCACATCCACGCCGGCGGCCCGCAGTTTCCCGAGGCGCTGTTCCCGCGGCTGCGGGGCGTCGACCTTATCGTGACCCTCGGCGACATGGGCGAACGAGCGGGCCTGGATCGGTTGCAGGAGATCGCCCCGGTGGTGGGCGTGCGCGGCCAGGATGATGAGGACGACCCGCGGACCCGGCGAGAGGCGCTGGTTCTTGCAGGAGAAGATCGGCGGGTCGGCTGCGTATTCGACGCCTGCGCCGCGGGCCTCGCCTCATCCTCCGATCCGTTCACGCCGGCGGAGGATTGCGAAGAGGTTTGTCGCCGCCTGTTCGGCGGGCCGATCGACGTCCTGTTGTACGCGGGCACCCATAAGTCCAGCGAAGCCCGCTTCGGGCCCAGCGGCGCGGCGCTGAACCCTGGCAGCGCAAACCTGCCGGCGGAGGGCTCCAGGCCGAGCTTCCTTCGGCTGAAGATCGCCGCCGAAGGCTGCTACGGTCAGGTCACCTGGGTCGACTAGGCCCGCGCCCGCTTCCTCGCCGGCGCTTTGCGGCCGCCCTGGCCGAGGCCCATCTGCTTGGCCAGGTCCGAGCGGGCCTTGGCGTAGTTGGGCGCCACCATCGGATAGTCCTTCGGCAGGTTCCACTTGGCCCGGTAGTCCTCGGGGCTCATGTTGTACTTGGTGCGCAGGTGGCGCTTCAGCGACTTGAACTTGCGCCCGTCCTCCAGGCAGATGAGGTAGTCGGGGGTGATCGACCGCTTCAGCGGCACCGCCGGCTCCTTGGGCGCGGCCTCGGCGGCCGGCGCGCCGCCGGAGATGCCCGAGAGGGTGGCGTGGACGCTCTGGATCAGCGCCGGCAGTTCCGTGGCCGAAACGCTGTTGGCGCCGACATAGGCCGAGACGATGTCCGCCGTCATCTCGATCAGTTCGGATTTATCTTCCATTCCTAGGGTGTTCCCAACATCTTGAGTCGCAGCGATGCTCTGAGTCGCGCGAGAATTAAGTTTAGTTGTGATTATAGGCTGGGCCAGCCAAGCACAAGCTTGGAGGAGTCCTGATCAGCGCGCGAAGTCGTGGGTCAGGACCAGCATCGCAGCGCGCTGCGGCGTGGAATACTCGTCGACAGCCTCGTCGTCGCCTTCGCGGATGGCCTTCATCAGGGCCGGTGTCAGGGCGGATGTCAGGGACCAGTTCCAGTAGCGCAGCACCGTCTGGGCGCGGTCGACGGCGATCATGTCGTAGACGGTCAGCACGCGCTCGAGCGCCGGGGCCACGGCGCCCGCATCGTCGGTCTCCCGCCGGCGGAGCCCCCGCCAGAGCGCCCGCACGGCCGCCCGCGGCAGGCCGGTCGCCTTGCAGAGGATCGCCAGCGGCTCGCCGCCCGGGTCGGTGAAGATCTTGGCGCCGGTCATGGGCTTGAGGCCCGAGAGGTAGGCGATCTCCTCGGCGGTCTCGCGGGTCAGCCCCGTCTGGGCGGCGGCGACGGCCTCCTCCAGGCTGGCGAAGGGGCTGCGCTCGATGGCCCCGCGGTTGCGCTGGCGGCGCTCGATGAACTGCAGGGCCTTGCGCGAGAGCGGGTCCTGCCAGCCCTCCTCGGCGGCCATGGCGAAGATGTCGCTGGCCGCGTCCTGCAGGATTTCGCGGCTGACGGCGAAGCGCTGCAGGATGGTGCGCCGCGCCTCGGCGTCGGCCCACCAGAAGAGGATGTAGGCG
>DASPLZ010000404.1:0-4067 GCA_035627295.1 Phenylobacterium sp.
ACACCATCTCCTGCGGCTCGCCGGCGTAGCTGGCGTAGAGCGCGCGCGCTGGGGCGTTGTCCGTCTCGGTGGCCACCCAGAAAGCCGTGCAGCCGAGCTCGCGCGCCCAGTCGAAGAGCGCCTCCAGCAGGCGGCGGGCGATCCCCTCCCGCTGGCGGGACGGGGTGACGCCGAGGTTGTCGACATAGAGGTGTGTCGGCTCGTCGGGCTGGTGATGCACCATGCCGCGCGCCTGGCCGATCACCACGCCGTCCGAGACGGCCACGACCATCAGGTGGCCCGGCTGCGCGAGATAGGCGGCCAGCAGACCGGCGTCGATCGCCTCGTCGAACACATCCTCGGCCAGGCGCTCGAGAACGGCGGCGTTGGCGGAGGCGACGCGGAGGATTTCGACCGTCATGCGCCTGTCTGTCGCCCCGATCTCAGGGCGCGCGCAAGAGGGAGCTGCAGGCGCGGGTGTGGCGGGTCAGTTCGTGGCGGCGGGCGAAGATCTTCATCGCCGCCGAGGACGGGTCGCGCGAAGCCTCCCAGACGCCGTGGTCGGCGTAGCGGGTGATCAGCAGCAGGCGCTGCACGCCCTGCGCCTTGTCGTCGGCGCTGCGCTCGGCGGTGAAGAGGCCGAAGATGGTGGTCTCGAAGCGGCTCTCGAAATCCACCCAGGCTTCGCCGGAGAGCCGCACGAACTCCTCGGTCGCCTCCGCGTCCACGTGGAACCAGTTGTGCACGAAGACGCCGCCGGGCGGCGGGCGGTCCCGCTCGCCGGGACGCAGGGTCGGCGTCAGCCGGTCGCGACGCAGGGCCACCACATCCGGCAGATCCGCCACGGCGCCCGCGGCTGCCGCCCGCGCGGCCTCGTCGTCCGATCCGCGAAGCAGCACCGCCGCCTCGTTGGACGCCCAGCCGAGCTGCGGGGCGAACTGGCCGACGAGCTCGCGCTCGCCGATCGCCGCCGGCAGGGCTTCGGTTAGCCGCGCATGGGCGGCACGGCCACGGGCGAGGGTCAGGAAGAGGTAGTCGTAGGCGGCCATGCGGGCTCCTTTGCGCCGGCGCTCGCCGTGGCGAAGAGCGCCCTGGCTTTCGCAACGAGCTGTTCGTCGGGATTTTCCAGGGCGCGGGGGATCGAGAAGAAGCCCTCCATCTCCGGCCAGGTGAGGCGGGCCGTCAGCTCCGGCGAGCCCTGCTCGATCGCCTCGACGATCTTCCAGCCGTTGACGAAGATCGGGTCGATCAGCTTCAGCTGGCCGGCGGTGTCGGCCATGACGTTCTTGGGCCCGACGTCCGAGCCGCCCCAGAAGGGCAGGGTGGCCGCGCCTTCGGCCAGTTCCTCGACCAGGATCGCCCGCAGCGCCTCCAGGGCCGGAGTCTCCGGGAACGGGCCGGCGGGCTTCCGGGTCCAGTCCCAGCCGCTGTCGTTGCCGACCCGCACCGCGTGGCAGAAGGCCAGCGCCTCGGCCTCGTCCGGGGGCCACAGGCGCTCCATGAAGACCACGTGCCCGCCGGCGGCCAGCTCCAGCATGCCGTCGATGCGCTGCAGGAACGGGTTGCCCGCGTGGGCCAGGCAGGTCTTCACGTGCAGCCGATAGGCCCGGTCCCAGGGCGTAACCCGCGCCGCCGTCTCGTCGGACGGATCGGCGAACACCCAGCACCAGTCGCCGCGGCCGACCTCGCGCCAGCCTGCTTCGCGTAAAGCTTCGCAGGCTTCGCCGGCGGTTGCGCCCTGCCGGATCGCGGGCAGAGCGGCGCTCATGGCTAGTAGAGCACCGCCATGGCCGAGCGCTCGAAGCTCTTGAGCTCGTCGGTCCGACCCTCGCGGATCTTGGTCACCCACTCGGGGTCCTGCAGCAGGGCGCGGCCGACGGCGATCATGTCGAAATCGCCGCGGTCGAGGCGCTTCTCCAGCTCGTCCAGGGCGGCGGGCTGCGAGCCCTCGCCGGCGTAGGCGGCGATGAACTCGCCGGTCAGGCCCACCGAGCCGACGCTTATGGTCGGCTTGCCGGTCAGCTTCTTGGCCCAGCCGGCGAAGTTGAGGTCCGAGCCCTCGTATTCCGGCTCCCAGAAGCGGCGCTGCGAGCAGTGGAAGACGTCGGCGCCGGCGTCGGCCATCGGCTGCAGCCAGGCGGCCATCTCATCGGGCGAGTGGGCGATCTTCACCGTGAAGTCCTGCTGCTTCCACTGCGACAGGCGGATGATCACCGGGTAGTCGGGACCAACGGCGGCGCGCACGGCCTTGAGGATCTCCACCGCGAAGCGGCTGCGGCCGGCCAGCTCCCCGCCGAAGAGGTCGCCGCGCTCGTTGGTGCCTTCCCAGAAGAACTGGTCGATCAGATAGCCGTGGGCGCCGTGCAGCTCGATGGCGTCGAAGCCCAGGCGCTTGGCGTCGGCCGCGGCGCGGGCGAAGGCGGAAATGGCGTCGGCCACGTCTTCGTCGCTCATGCCCTCGCCGAACTTGTGGCCGGGGCTGGAGAGGCCCGAGGGGCTGTCGTAGGGGCCAGGCGGCTCCCAGTCCTTGGCGCGGGTGCGGACTGCGCCGACGTGCCAGAGCTGCGGCGCCATCAGGCCGCCGGCGGCGTGAACCTCCTCGATCACCGTCTTCCAGGCGGCGAGCTCGGCCTCGCCGTGGAAGCGCGGCACGTTCGGATCGTTCAGCGAGGCGGGACGCGCGACCCCTGTGCCTTCGGAGACGATCAGGCCGACGTGGTTCTCCGCCCGGCGGCGGTAATAGGCCGCCACCTCCCTGGTCGCCACGCCGCCCGGCGAGAAGGAGCGGGTCATGGGGGCCATGACGATACGGTTGGGAAGCGTCAGGCCCTTGAAGGTGAAGGGAGTGAAGAGCGTGCCGGCGGCCATGCGGGACCTTCCAAGGGTTCAAACGAACGTTCGAGCCCAGTTAAGAGCCGCAACCAAGCTTCGCCAGCACAGAATTTCTGGAGCCTGTCCCAGAAGGGCGCGCGGGCGCCCCTGGCCGGGGCGGACGTGCTAGAGAGCGCGGGATGACCCTGCCCGAGATCCACGGAACCTGCCCTGCCGCCTTCGCAGGCGTGAAGGACGCCTTCGCCGCCAACTTCGCCGCGGGCGAAGAAATCGGTGCGCGCTTCACGCTCTGCGAGGACGGCGAAGTCGTGCTCGACATCTGGGCGGGCGCCGCCGACCGGGCGCGCGAAAAGCCCTTCGACAACCGGACGGTGACCCAGGTCTTCTCCACCACCAAGGCGGTGGCGGCGCTGCTGGTCGCGCGGCTGGTGGACGAGGGTCGGCTCGCCTACGACCAGCCGGTCGCGGCGGTCTGGCCGGAATTCGCGCAGGCGGGCAAGGACCGCATCACGGTCGAACAGGCCATGTCGCACCAGGCCGGGCTTTCGGGCCTGCGCGACGAGATGAAGCCCGACGACTGGTTCGACTGGGACGGCGTCTGCGCGCGGCTGGCGGCCATGGCGCCGCTGTGGCCGCCGGGGACCGCCAGCGGCTACCATCCGGTGACCTACGGCTTCCTCTCCGGGGAGATATTCCGCCGGGTGGACGGGCGCACCATGGCGCAGGCCTTCGAGGAGGACTTCGCCCAGCCCTTCGGCTTCGACTTCGCCATCGGCATGCGGCCGGAGGATCGGCCAAGAGCCGCCGACCTGCAGCGCCCGACCGCCTTCCCGCAGTTCGGTGAGATCAATGAGGCGACGACGCTCGCCTTCCTGAAGCCCTGGTCGTCCCCTGCCGGCGGCGGGGCGGGCGTGGCGCGCTCGGCGCCCATCCCCTCCACCAACGGCTACGGCACGGCCGAGGCCCTGGCGCGGCTGATGGCGGTCTTCGCCTGCGACGGCGAGCTGGCCGGCCGCCAGGTGCTGACCCCCGAGACCGTCGCCGCCTGCGCCCGCGAGCGCATCCGCGGCCAGGACCTGGTGCTGCCCTACGAGATGAGCTGGGCCGCCGGCCTGATGCGCAACGCCTCGCTCTCGGCGTGGGGGCCGGGCGAGGCGACGGTCGGCCACTCCGGCTGGGGCGGCTCCTGCGCCTTCGCCGATCCGGAGCGGCGCTGGTCGGGGGCCTATGTGATGAACAAGCAGGGGACCGCCCTG
>DASPLZ010000405.1:0-2147 GCA_035627295.1 Phenylobacterium sp.
CAATCCAATGTCCGCCGCATCAAGGCGGGCGTCTCGATCGAGGAGCTCGCCGAGGACATTGCGCGCCGCACCCTCCTGCAGAGCTTGACCGTTCGTCCGGTGATCGACGCGGCCGGAAACGAGACCGGCTTCTTCGAGATCCCAGCCGGCGGACGGCGCTATCGCGCCCTGGAGCGCTTGGTGGCCCAAAAGCGGCTCGCCAAGACCGCCCCGGTGCCTTGCATCGTGCGCACCGACGGCTTGGCGGAAGAAGATTCCCTTGCCGAAAACGTCCAGCGCGCCCCGTTGCATCCGCTCGACCAGTTCCGCGCCTTTCAAGCCCTGCGGGACAAGGGCCAGGGCGAAGAGGAGATCGCTGCGGCGTTCTTCGTCTCGGTCGGTGTCGTGCGTCAGCGCCTTCGGCTGGCGGCGGTCTCCCCGAAGCTGCTGGAGGCCTATGCCGAGGACGCCCTAAGCCTCGACCAGCTGATGGCGTTCACCGTCAGCGCGGACCACGCGCGTCAGGAACAGGTCTTCGAGCGCCTGCGCCAGTCGGTCGACCGCACGCCCTTCCTCATTCGGCGGCTGCTCACCGAGCGGGTCGTGCGCGCCGACGACCGCCGCGCCCAGTTCATCGGCCTTGAGGCCTATGTCGAGGCGGGCGGGGCGATCCTGAACGACCTCTTCCAGGACGATCACGGCGGTTGGCTGCAGGATGTGGACCTGCTGGAGCACCTGGTCGCCGAAAAGCTCGAGGGCGAGGCCGAGACGGTTCGCCGCGAAGGCTGGAAGTGGGTCGAAGTGGGCGTGGACTTCCCCTACGGGCACACCTATGGCCTTCGGCAAATCCTTGGCGAGCCGCCTGAGCCGACCCCTGAGGAAGCGGCGGCGCGGGACGCCCTGCAGGCCGAGTACGCGCAGCTCGAGGCGTCGCACGCCGATTTCGACGACCTTCCGGAAGACGTCGACCTTCGGCTCGGCGAGCTGGAGACCGCGCTGGAAGCCATCGAAGCTCGCTCGCGGGTGTTCGCCGGCGAAGACAAGGCCATCGCCGGCGTCTTCATCAGCCTCGACAGCGGCGGTCGACCCAGACTGGCCTGCGGGTACGTGCGGCCCGAAGACGAACTGGTGACCGCCGGACCGGCCGGGGATGAGAACGACGGGGCGGACGGCGAGCCGCAGGCCGCAGAGCGCCGTGCAGCTGATGCAGACAGCGAGGCGGGAGCCGATGCGGACGACGAGCTGCGGCCGATCTCCGAACGGCTTCTGGCCGAGCTCACCGCCCATCGGACGGTCGCGCTCCGCCACGCCCTGGGCGAGCGGCCGGACGTAGCCTTCCTCGCCGTCCTGCATCGGCTCGTGCTGCAGCTCTGCTACGCCTATGCCTCGGGCAGCTGCCTGGACCTGGACGTCAAGTGCGCCAGTCTGGCCGCCCAGGCCCCTGGTCTTGGGGAGGCGGCCTGCGCCATGGCGGTGGAGCGGCGCCACCAGGCATGGCTGACGCAGCTGCCCAAGTCGGCCGATGAGCTCTGGGACGCGCTGCTGGCGTTCGACAGCGACAGCCGAGAGGCCCTCTTCGCGCACTGCGCGGCGCTCAGCCTCAATGCGGTCGTCGACCCCAACGTGCGCCGGCCCAAGGCCGTGGTTCACGCCGACCGCCTGGCCGAGGTCCTGGCCCTCGACCTGGCCGCCGCCGGCTGGACACCGACGGCGGCGAGCTTCCTGGGCCGGGTCGCCAAGCCGGGTATCCTGCAGGCGGTGCGTGAGGCGCGCGGCGACCTCGAAGCGGCGCAGATCGCCCATCTGAAGAAGGCCGACATGGTCGACCGGGCCGAGGCGCTGCTGACCGGAACCGGCTGGCTGCCGGAGCCCCTGCGCACGCCGGGCCGCCCCGCGAGCCTTGCGCCGGCTGGCGCGCCAGATGGGCAGGTCGTGGTCTGCGGCCAGCCCGAGGCGGCGTCCGACGCCGAGTCTGCCCTGGCGGCGGCCGAATAGGCCTCGACCCTCAAGCGGTCCGCCGGCCCCGCCGGCGGACCCAAGGAGTCTTCCCATGCACCTCTCAGAACTCACGGAGCGCCTGGCCGCCTGCGCCGAGGCGGTCTGTCGCCACTACCTCTCGAACGGCCGTCGTGAAGGCGCCTACTGGCGGGTCGGCGATGTCGCCAACA